>CAXMLP010000175.1:0-2195 GCA_964194225.1 uncultured bacterium
CCTCCCACACCGAGCCGCGCGGGAAGTCGTCGATGTAGTGGACCTCGTCGAGGATGACGTAGCTGACGTTGGCCAGCCGCTCGGTGTCCTCGTAGATCACGTTGCGAAGGATCTCGGTGGTCATGACCACGACCGGCGCCAGCTCGTTGATCGTGTTCTCGCCCGTCACCAGGCCGACCAGGCGTTCCCCGTAGGCCTTCTGAAAATCGCGGAACTTCTGGTTGCTGAGGGCTTTCAGCGGCGTCGTGTAGATCACCTGGACACCCTCGGCCAGGGCCCGGAAGATGGTGTATTCGGCGACCACCGTCTTGCCGCTGGAGGTCGGCGCGCAGACCAGCACGCCCGAGCCGGAATCCAGCTTGTCGATGGACTCTTCCTGGAAGGGGTCGAGGGGCCAGGGCAGCGAGGCCCGGAACTCCTCCTTGAAAGAGCTCTGCCGGGCTCCTACCGCCCTTGCCAATCCGGCTTGCGCTTCTCGAGGAAGGCGGCCATGCCCTCCCGGAAGTCCTCACTCATGTAGCAGCTGACGATCAGGTCACGGCCCAGCTCGGGGTCCATGTGACGCTGGTCCATCACTCGCCGGACGCCCACCTTCACCGCTCGGATCGTGAGGGGAGCGTTGCCGGCGATCTGCTCGGCGAGCGCCTCCACTCGCGGGAAGAGTTCGGCCTCGGTCGCCACCAGCTCATTCAGCAGCCCGATCTCGCGCGCTTCGGCCGACTCGATCAGGCGGGCGCTGAAGATCATCTCCTTCACGCGAGATGGCCCCATAAGGTCGATGAGCAGGTTCAGCGACGCCATGGAGAGGCAGTTGCCGAGCGTCCGTGCGATCGGGATGCCGAACCGCGCGCTGGGCGAGCCGATGCGGATGTCGCAGGAGCCGGCGATCGCAAAGCCGCCGCCCGTGCAGGCGCCCCGAATGGCCGCGATGGTCGGCACTCGGAGAGCGCCCAGCGCGCCGATCTGCCGCTCCATCCGCTCCTCGTAGGCGATCGCGTCGCTCTCGGTCGAGAAGGCCTTGAACTGGGAGATGTCGGTTCCCGCCACGAAGGCCTTTTCGCCGGCACCGGTGAGGACGACGCAGCGCAATGACTGGTCGCTATTCGCCTCGCGGGCGATCTCGCCGAGGCGGTCGTACATCTCGAAGGTCATCGAGTTGCGGGCGTGGGGGCGGTTGAAGGTCAGCCAGAGGACGTTGCCCCGGCGTTCCTCGATCAGGTCGGCTAGTTGAGTTGCGATCGCATCACCTTTCCCATCGCGTTGCGGGGCAGCGCGTTTATGAATCTCACCGAGCGAGGACACTTGAACTTGGCGAGCCGCGCCTCGGCGAAGGCGATCAGCTCCGCCTCGGGCGGGCGATCGGCGCCGGCGACCACGAAGGCGGTGACCTCCTCGCCCCACCGTTCGCTGCGCAGGCCGACGACGGCGACCTCGGCAACCCCGGGATGCTCCTCCAACACCAGCTCCACCTCACGAGGGTAGACGTTGAAGCCGCCCGAGATGATCAGCTCCTTGATCCGGCCGCGGATGGCGAGCGAACCTTCGGCGTCCAGCTCACCCACGTCGCCGGTCCGGAACCAACCGTCGACGAATGCCTCGGCCGACGCGACGGGGTCGCGCCAGTAGCCGCTGAACACCTGGCCGCCCTTCAGCTGGATCTCGTCCGCCTCGCCCAGGCGAACCTCGACGCCGCCGAAGGGAAAGCCGACCCGGCCCGCTCGCCGGGGACCGTCATACGGGTTGGAGACCACGATCCCGCCCTCGGTGATGCCGTAGCGCTCGAGGGGCGGTTGACCCAGCAACTTCTCGCAGCGCCGGAAAAGCTCGGGTGGAAGGGGGGCGGAGCCGCTGACGAAGAGCCGCACGGCGGCGAGCTCGGCCGGGTTCGCCTCGAGGTGTTCGCAGAGCCGCTGGTACATCGCCGGCACCCCGAAGAAGAGGGTCGCGCCGTCGCGGAGCAGCTGCACGACGCGGGCTGGTTCGAAGCTGATGAGGTCCATCGACGCCCCGCTGAGCAGTGTCCCGTGAAGTCCCATGCCGAGGCCGTGGAGGTGGAAGAGGGGGAGGGCGTGAACCAGACGGTCGGCCGTGTTCCAGCGCCAGGCCTCGATCGCCCCCCTCGCCTGGGAGAGCAGGTTGCCGTGATCGAGTAGGGCTCCCTTGGGGCGGCCGGTGGTGCCCGAGGTGTAGATGAT
>CAXMLP010000176.1:0-4158 GCA_964194225.1 uncultured bacterium
CTCGCCAACGCCTTCGAGGCGACCCTGGGCGCTATCTTCCTTGACGGCGGCTACGACGCGGCCTATCACTTCTACCTGAACCGGTTCAAGGGCCTGGCCGCGCCGCTCCAGGACGAAAACTTCAAGGGCCGCCTGCAGCAGGTTGTCCGGGAGCGGTACGGCACGACCCCCTACTACGACATCGTGGCCAGCCAGGGGCCTGGCCATCGCCGGGAGTACCTGGCGGTCGTCTACGCCGGTGCGGAGCCGCTCGGGAAAGGCACCGGCGGCACCAAACAGGCGGCTGAACAGGCCGCCGCGAAGGACGCGCTGGCCGAGGACGGTAGCTGAGCCACGGCAGGCACGATCCGCACCGCACGGTCGTCGCCAGATTCGGTTGGACCTATTCCTTCACACCTTCCGCCGGATTCAGCTTCAGCGACGCGGAGTTGATGCAATAGCGCAGACCCGTGGGCGCGGGCCCGTCCTCAAAGACGTGGCCGAGGTGACCGCCGCAGGTCTTGCAGGTGACCTCGGTCCGGCGCATGAACAAGGACCGATCCTCGTGCAGGACGACATTCTCGGAGTTGGCCGGCTCGTAAAAACTGGGCCACCCCGTTCCCGAGTCGAACTTGGTGTCCGACGCGAAGAGCTCGGTGCCGCACCCGGCGCACGTATAGGTGCCGTCCACCTTGGTGTGCACATACTCGCCGGTGAAGGGCCGTTCGGTCCCCTTGCGACGGAGCACCTCGTATTGCTCCGGGCTCAGCTCCGCTCGCCAATGGACGTCTGTCTTCTCGACCTCGCTGCTCATGTTTCTATGCTATTGGCCAGACGGAATCGGAGGGTGGGTTTCACCCCTGGTGATGGTGCAGCCGGCGCCAGGTGGCCGGCTGCCAGTTGTTTGTGCGCCACAAGTGGTGGTTGATAGCCCGCTACCCAGGCACCATATCTGGTAACCTGCCGCCAGCGAATGCAGCTCCGCGGGATCACGCTGAACGGCTTCAAGACCTTCGCACGTCGCACTGAGGTGCGCTTCGACGGCGGCCTGGTTGCGATCGTCGGGCCGAATGGCTCGGGCAAGAGCAACATCGTCGACGCGTTCAAGTGGGTTCTCGGCGAGACGCAGGCGAAGGACCTGCGCGGCCGGACCATGGACGAGGTGATCTACGTCGGCGGGGAGCGAACTCCCCGGGCGGCCGCCGCGGAGGTCGCCCTGGTTCTCGACAACAGCGATGGCCGCCTGCCCATCGATTTCGCGGAAGTGGAGATCAAGCGGCGCGTGGAGCGGGGCGGAGCGAGCGACTATTTCCTGAACGGCAGTCGCGTCCGGCGCCGGGACCTCATGCAGCTGCTCGGCTCGACCGGGCTGACGATCGACTCGTATTCGATCATCAACCAGGGCGACATCGAGGCGATCGTCACCGCCTCCCCTGAGCAGCGCCGCCAGTTGGTGGAGGAGGCCGCCCAGGTCCGCGCGGTGAAACAGCAGCGCACCGAGGCTGCCAGGAAGATGTCGGAGCTGGCGCAGAACCTGCTTCGCCTCGAGGATGTGAGATCGGAGCTCCGGCCCCGGCTGGAGGCCCTCAGCGAGCAGGCGGCTGCGGCGCGAGAGGCGGGCGAGGCGCAGGCGCGCCTCGACGTGCTTCGAGGCAGCATCGTCTGGGAGGAGTGGCGGGAGGCGCGCGACGCCCTTCGCCGCGTCGTCGCGCAGCGGCAGGCCTTGGAACGCCGGTTGGAGGAGACGCGGGCGAGCGCCGACCGGGCGGACGCCGAATTCCAGGCGGGCAGGGCAGCGATGGAGTCGGCCCAGGATCGGCGCCTGGCGAGGCAGCGCGAGCTCGGCGCTCTCCGTCTGGAACAGTCGGCCGCCGAACACCGCCTGGCGATCGCGAGCGAGCGCTCGGCGGGACTGGCCGAGTCGGCCAAGGCCCTGGCGCGCGAGCTTCGCGAGCTTGAATCACGTCACCTGGCAGTAGCCGCGGTGGAGGTGCAGCTCCGCCGCGACATCGAAGCCGCCGAGGTGGCACTCAACGCGGTGCCGGCTGACCCGCTCCTCCCGACCGGCATCGATCGTGAGGACGCCCACCGCGCAACCGCGGGCGCCGAGGCGGCGCGGCGGGAGACCAACAACTCCATTTCCGCTCTCGCCTCGACGCGCACCCGCCGCCAGTTCCTGGAGGAGAGCGTCGCCCGCCTCGAGAGCCAGGTGTCACCGGCGGAGGCTCGCCTCGCGAAGGTCTCCGAGCAGGCCGAGGCGGCGCGGCGGCTGGCTGCCGAGGCGGGGGCCGCGGCGGGCGAGCTGGTTCGCCTGCGAGCCGAGCTGGAGGGCCTTGACTCACTCTGGCCATCGCCCCAACCCGGCCAGCAGCGTGTCGGCGATGTCCTGAACCCGGAGCCCGGCTACGAAGCAGCGCTCTCGGCCGTCCTCGGCTACCTCGTCGAAGCATGGGTGGCGGCCGATGGCCCAGCGGCTGGGCGTGCTCTGCGGGGAGTCGCCGGCCAGTCGACTGTGCTGATCCCCGGCGATGATCCCGAGCCCGTCCCCGGCTCGCTCTACCACCATGTCAACGCCGAGGCGGGCCACGACTGGTTGGCTCGGCGCCTCCTCGGTCGGGTGGCGGTGGGTGTATCTGAGGATGAGTCCTCGGCAGCGGTTTCGCTCGCCGGTGTCTACCGGGAGCGCGGCCTGGTTCGGAGTGGGGCCGACCAGCGAGTCCGACTAGCCTCGCGGCGCCGTCACCTGGCAGAGCAGGTGCGCGCGCTGGAACCCGTCGCGGAGACGGCGTCGGCCCTGGCCGCCCGGGCCCGCGAGATCGACCAGGAGCTGGCCGCGATTCGAGCGGCGGCCCGTGGCAGAGGCCGCCTCGACGAGACGCTGGCCCAGCTGCAGGCGGCGCGGGCGGCGGAGACGGAGGCGGCAGCGCTGGTCTCCGAGCTGGAGAGCCGGCTGGCGGCCGCGCTGACGCAGGCTGCCGATTTACAGAGTGCCCTCAGCGGCCAGGAGCGAGCTGCCGCCGAGCACCGCGCCGAGTGCCGGCGTCTCGAGACGGAACGGCTGCGCTGGCGGGAGCGGGTGACCGACCTGCAGCGACAGTTGAACAACGTGGTCGCCGATCTGAGGTCCGGCACAGTCCGGCGGGAGGCGCGCGAGGCCGAGGCTTTGTTTGCCGCCACAGCCCTGGAAGGCACCGCCCAGGCCCTGCCGGAACTGGTCGAGGCCGCTTCCCTGACGGCCGCGGCGGTCGTCACCGCCGAGCGCGACTTCCCCGAGGACCTAGCCGAGCTCGCCGAGGTGGCCCGCCGCCTGGTCAGCCTCGAGGAGGCCCGGGTGGAGGCGCGGCTGCGAGCGCGAACCCTCGAGGGAAACCTCGAGTTGAGCGCGCGGGAGGCCCAGCTGCTCGAGGTACGCATGGAGGAGATCCGCGCCCGCATGCCGATGGGGCAGGCGCCGGAGGACATCCCCGGCGGCAAGGCGAGAGAGCGGGAGATGCGGCAGCTGGAGCGCCGGCTGGCGGAGATCGGGCCCACCAACTCCCTGGCGGAGAGCGAGTTTGCCGAGATGGCGGCACGCTGTGGCACTCTCGATGAGCAGCTGGCGGACATCGCGGCCGCCCGCGCCGACCTCGACAGGCTGGTGACTCGCCTCCGCGCAGAGGAGGATTCCCGCTACGAAGCGGTGTTCGGAGCTGTCGCGGCGGGCTTCCAGGAGTACTTCGCCGAGCTCACGGCGGGCGGCAAAGCAGCCCTCCAGCATGTCGCAGGCGAGGATGGGCCGCGCAGTGGGGTCGAAATCCTCGTCCAGCCTCCCCGCAAGAAGCTTCAGAACATCACGCTGCTCAGTTCGGGAGAGCGCGCTCTGACCGCACTGGCTCTCGTCTTGGCGCTGGAAGAGGTGAACCCCAGTCCCTTCATGATCCTCGACGAGGTCGATGCTGCCCTGGACGACGCCAATGTCGCTCGCTACGGCGACCTCCTCCAGCGCCTCGGTCGGCGCCGCCAGCTTCTCGTGATAACCCACAACCACGTGACGATGGCGAGCGCCGATTCGCTCTACGGGATTCACCTCGACGAGAGCGGTCGATCCAGCCTGGTCTCGGTCAACCTGAATGACGTGAAGGCGCAGGGGGCTGCTCGGGCCGTCACGGCATAGGCAGGAGAGCCGGCTCTCCTGCCTAT
>CAXMLP010000177.1:0-1692 GCA_964194225.1 uncultured bacterium
CGCCGGGCGGCTCGTTCATCTGGCCGAAGACGAGCGAGGTTTGGGGGAGCACGCCGGAGTCGGCCATCTCGCGGTACATGTCGTTGCCTTCGCGGGTCCGCTCGCCCACGCCAGCGAACACCGAGCGACCCTTGTGCTCCTGCGCGATGTTCCGGATGAGCTCCTGGACGATGACGGTCTTGCCCGTGCCCGCGCCTCCGAAGAGACCTATCTTGGAGCCCTTGACGAAGGTGCAGATCAGGTCGATGACCTTGATCCCGGTTTCCAGGATCTCAACTGTGGTCTGCTGGTCCTCCACCGCCGGCGCGGCCCGGTGGATCGGCCAGCGCTCGCCACCGCTCGGAGTGGGCTCGTCGTCGATGGCCTCGCCGACCACGTTGAACATCCTGCCCAGTGTCTCCACCCCGACCGGCACGGTGATGGCGGTGCCCATCGAGGTGACCCGGTCGCCGCGGCGGAAACCATCGGTGGTGTCCATCGCAATGCAGCGAACCGAGTTGTCGCCGATCTCCTGCTCGACCTCCATGATCACTGCGCGCCCATCGCGCGGATGAACGACAACCGCGTGGAGGATGTTGGGCAGCGTGCCGGCGGGAAACTCGACGTCGACGACCGCGCCGATCACCTGGCTAACCCTGCCGTCCGTCTTACTGTTGCCTGAGGCGGCCGCCGCCTTGTCCATGACCTTTGCCATTGTTTCTCCTTAAGTCGATGACGAACGAAGGGCTTCCGCCCCGCCCACGATCTCCATCAGCTCGGTGGTGATCATCGCCTGCCTGACCTTGTTGGCATAAAGGCTCAGCTCCTCGATCACCTCGCCGGCGGCGTCGGTCGCGTTCTGCATCGCGATCATGCGCGCTGAGTGTTCGCTCGCCTTGTTCTCCAGGACCGCCTGGAAAACCTGAGTCTCGACGTAGCGCGGAAGCAGTGCGTCCAGCACCTCTTCGGGACCGGGCTCGTAAATGTAGTCGGCGGTGGTGCTGGGGCGAGCGCCACCCTCACCACCCTGCGGCTCCCGCTTGGGGATCTCGATCGGAAGCATGACCCGCACCGTGGGCTCCTGCCGAAGCGTGCTGATCCATTTCTCGTAGACCAACAGGACAATGTCGGCCTCACCCTTCTGGAACTCCTGAAGGGCGACCGTGATGGCCGGCAGGATGGCGGCGAAGGCTGGCTTGTCGCCCAGCTCGCTGGCGTCGGCCACGATGTCGCGACCGAACCGGCTGAGGAAGTCTCGGCCCTTCTTTCCGATGGTCACCCAGCGAGCCTTCAGGTGTCGCTCGGTGAGGTAGCGATTGGCGGCGCGGATGGCGTTGACGTTGAGGGCCCCGCACAGGCCCTTGTCGGTCGTGACAAGAATCACCACGGCCCGATCGCCCTCGCGCCGCTGGAGGAAAGGATGGGCATACTCGGTGGCCCGTTCGGAGGTCGTCTCGAGCACTTCGAGCATCTTGTCCGCGAAGGGCCGGGCGGCCTGCACCGCCTGCTGGGCACGTCGCAGTTTGGTGGCGGAGACCACCTGGTAGGCCTTGGTGATTTTGCGCGTGTTCTGGATCGAGCGGATCCGGGCGCGAATGTCGCGGAGTGAGGCCAATTACTTCTTCTCGGCCGGCCCGCCTGGCCGGGAGCTGCCGGCCCCCCCGGCGGGCCGCTTGGCCCCGGCCGCGGGTTTGGCGGCGGGTTTGGCGGCGG
>CAXMLP010000178.1:0-4242 GCA_964194225.1 uncultured bacterium
GTGATCATCCGCTCCGACTCCCGGAGTCGGGGCGTTTTGCCGTGGGCGGGCACATTTTGAAATACCTTCGACGCTGGCCCGCTATTCCCGCTGGAGTCCCCGTCCAGGGGCCGCGTCGAAGGCCCGGCCTATTATTGACGGCGCCCGTCATGACCCAGTCCGAATTCGATCTCAGTCGTATGTCCGGGTTTGCCTCGCCTCCCTTCGCATCCGACCGTCCCCGGGTGAGTCAGTAAGCGAGCCCATCCCCGAGCGGGATCGGGGCGCCTCCGTCCTCATCCTCTTCTCGGACACCGGGGGCGGGCATCGGGCGGCGGCCCAGGCGCTGGAGAAGGCGCTGCTGCAGCTGGACCCGACCACCCGCGTGGGTCGGCTCGACCCGCTGATGGGCGTGGAGTCCTCACCGCGCCTCGTGAGACGGCTGGTCGGCCTTTACTCCCCGATCATCCAGAAGTCGCCCCCAATCTGGGGCGCCGTTTACCACGGATTCAACAATCGACCAGCCTTCGCTCTGGTCAGGAGCGTCTTCGGCGGCCGCATCCGCCGAATCGTCCATGAGGCCTTCCGGGAGCACGATCCTGATCTTGTCCTTTCCGTCCACCCGTTACTCAACCACGTCGCCTGGCAGGCCATCCAGCGCGGCCGGCGGCGCCGGGGCCTGGTCACCGTCATCACAGACCTCGTCGAATTTCATCTTGGCTGGATGTTCTCTCGCACGGACCTCACGATCGTCCCCACCGAGGGAGCCCTCCAGGAATGCCTGCGCAGCGGCCTTCCGCGCGAGCGCCTCCGTCTCCTCGGCCTCCCGGTGGACCTCAGGTTCCGCCCTCCGGCTCCCGGCGAGAAGGCTGCCCTGCGCCGCCGCCTGGGCCTGGACGAGAAGCGGTTCACCATCCTTCTCTCGGGCGGCGGTGAGGGTTCGGGAAAGCTGATCACCCAGGTTCGGGCGCTGGCTCGCCGGGGGGGTGAGTGGCAACTCATCGTTGTCTGCGGCCGCAATGACAAACTCCGCCGGCGCCTGGCCCGGGTGAACTTTCAGTCGCGGGCGCTCGTTCTCGGCTTCGTGGACAACATGCCGGACCTGATGCGGGCGTCAGACCTGGTTGTCAGCAAGGCCGGGCCGGGGGCGATCGGCGAGGCGCTCGCCACCGAGGTGCCGATCCTCCTCACTGCGTACCTACCCGGCCAGGAGACCCACAACGTCACCTTCGTGACCGATTCGGGGATTGGCCTCTACACGCCCAAGCCGGCACAGCTCCTGGAGGCGGTCCGTGACCTCGCCCAGCCTGGGAGTGCCAGCTGGGTCGCCATGTCCGAGCGGGCAGCCGCCATCTCGCGGCCCTACGCAAGCCTGGACATCGCCCACGAGTGCCTGCGCGTCGCGGCCGGCTACAGAGCCACCGAGCAGGCGAGCCGATAAGGGCAGAGCGCGCAGCGCCGCCGCTCCGGGCGGGGGTCGAAAGAACCGCGGGCAACTGAGGTGCCGGTTTCGTTGGCGACGGCCTCGGCCTCGCTCAGCAGGTCGGGCTCAGCTGCCACGACGACCTCAGTCGCATCCTTGAGATAGACGATCTTCAGCTCGATTGGAGAGATGGCCAGCGCGCGGCTCGCGCCCAGCGCATAGAGGGCCAGCTGAAGGTCGCGGCGGAGCCGGCTGGCGGGCACCGGATCTCCAGTCTTGTAGTCGATCAGGCGCCATGGCTCGCCCGCGGCGGCGGGTGCGTCGACACGGTCGATCACCCCGCGCAGCGACCAGCCCTCGAACTGGGTGGTGAAAGGCTGTTCAAGCATGGCCGGCCGCTCGGCGAATCCGCCGCCGGTCAGGAAGGCCCTGAGCTGGCGCCAGCCCACCGCCTTGAGGGCCGGGCGGCGCCTCACGTCCGAATAGGGCAGGGCGGCCCAGGAGTGCTCATAGACCCGTGCGAGGTCCGCTTCGTCCACTCTCTCGTCCGCCTGGCGCAGCCGGCCAGCCTCGAGGAGCGCGTGGTGAAGAATCGTGCCGTACTGCGCCTCTGGCGCATCCGGTACAGGCAGCCGGTGGATGTACCTGAACTCGAACTGGCGAGGGCACTCGCGGAAAGTGCTGATGGCGCTGTAGGACAGGCGCGGCGGATCGGCCGGGTGGGCAGCTCCAACTAACGGGGCGGTCAGCGGGGGGGCCGGAACGGCGACAGCCGCGAGCGGCGTCACAAGCGTCAGTTCGAGATGGCTGCCGGCGGCATCGACCTCGTCAATAAACCGGGATCGACGCCAGTTCCGGCTCCCTTCGTAGCGGTGGGCCCAGCTGAGACAAAGCCGGTCGCGCGCCCTGGTCATGGCCACGTAGAGGAGGCGCCGCTCCTCGGCCACCTGGTCCTCCCGGGCTGCCACCTCCCCGGCCAGTTCGACCGGTATACGAAAACGGTCGCCCCGATTCGGTTGGGGCAGCCTTCCCTCGACCAGAGCCGGCACGAACACGGCGTCAAACTCAAGTCCTTTGGCCTGGTGAATAGTCATCACCTGGACCGCATCCGCCACCTCCTCGGCCTGCGCCATGTCTTCGTCGGTCTCGGAGAGGAGGACGAGGTCGAGGTAGCTCATGAAGGCACTCAACGATTGGTCGCGGGCGGTCTCCCGGAACTTATCGATCAGCTCACCGAACTTGGCCAGGTTGGCGGCCACCTGGCTCATCTCGGTGTCGCTCTCATAGCTGGAGATCTCGAGGTAGCGTGTGGAGGCCATCAATTCGAAGAAGAGCTCATCTATGCCAAGGCGAGCGGAGAGGGCAATCAGCCGACGCACGGTCCCCACCCACTCGCGGGCGGCGGGCAGCTCTTCGAGCCGGGCGAGCGGCGGGACGCCGGCCGGCCTTCCCGCCGCCAGCTGTACCAACACGACGTCCGGGGCAAGGCCGGTGGCGTCTCCGACTGCGAGCCGGGTCAGGGCGACCTCGTCACCCGGGTCGGCGAGAAGTCGGAGGTACGCGATCACATCGAGTACTTCGGGCCGCCGGTAGAACCCTCGGGCCCCCCACAGCTGGAACGGAATCCCTGCGGACCGGAGCGCAGCCACGATCGGCCGGGCCAGCGCATTGGTCCGCAGTAGTAGGGCGATCTCCCGCAGGCCGATTCCCCCCTGCCTCAGCCGGAGGATCTCGGCAGCGATGTGCAGCGATTCATCGAGCCCCGTTTCGCACTCGGCAACGAGCACCCGTGGCCCGCCGGAACGGTGGGCCGTCAGCTGCTTGGGAAGCCGATTTGGATTGTTTTCGATCAGAGCCGAGGCCACGACCACGATGCTTTCCGAGCTCCGGCGATTCTCTCCCAGCGTCAGGGTCTGGAGGCCCGGGAACGTTCGCGCGAAGCGATCCATGCTCGCCAGGGAGGCGCCGCGGAATCGGTAGATGCTCTGATCGTCATCACCAACCACGCAAACATTGCCGGTGCCACCGAGCAGCTCGACCATCCGTTCCTGAGCCAGGTTGGAATCCTGGTATTCGTCGACCAGAACCGATGTAAAACGTTTTACATACCTGTCGGCTATGTCAGCCCGAGTCTCGAGCATCTGAACGAGGCGGAGGATCAGATCATCGAAGTCAAGAAGGCGATCGGAGGCGCAGCGGGTTCTATATGCGCGGAACAGCCGCACCGCCCCCATCATCTGCTCACCCACCTCGCGGTCGGCGGCACGGCCGGCCCACTGCTCTAACCTTCCGAACGGAATCAGCTCCTGCTTGAGGCGCTCAAGGAGACGGAGAAGCGGGTTCACCAGGTCGTCAGGCCGCTCCACCGAGACCAGGGCCGAATCTCCCAACTCCCACAGAAGCTCTCTCATCAGGATCCATCGGTCGGCCCCGGCGAGCACCCGGAAGCTGGGCGGAATCCCGAGCCGCCAGCCCTCCTCGCGAAGGAGCGCCTGGGCCACGGAATGGAAGGTGCCCACCCACAGGTCCCCGTAGTACGTCCCAAGACCGGCCTCGATCCTGGTCCTCATCTCAGTTGCCGCTCGGTCGGTGAATGTCATGACCAGGATCGAGCTGGGCTGAACACCGATGGACGAGAGATCCAGGAACCGGCGGGCAATGACCTCCGTCTTCCCGGTGCCGGCTCCCGCCACCACCCGCACTGCGCCGATCAGGCCTGCGAGCGCAGCCTGTTGCTCCCGGCTCAGGTCCTGCCTGGCCGAGCCAGACCTCATCGGTCCGCCCGGCTAACGCCCCGACCTGACACGGATCTCTCTTATCCTGCGGCCGGGGTTGGCTGC
>CAXMLP010000179.1:0-6444 GCA_964194225.1 uncultured bacterium
CATAGGGCTTACTGAAAGATCGAGGCTAATGGGCTGTATCGGTCGACTGGCGGCAGGTGAGGGTGTGGTTCACCCCTTCCCAGCGTTCTCCGTAATGGGCGGTCCAGCTCATCGCGGCCCCGGGGCGCATGATCTGGGTCGGCAGCTCCGCCACGTGCAGCCCCAGCCCGATGTCCACCGTCTGGGTCTCCTTGAAACTCGCCCAGTCATCCGCGCTCCAGCGGATCGTGGCCTCCTCCCGCAACTGGAGCCTCACTCGCCGCCCGCTCGCGAACGACCCGATTGCGTGTGCTGCGCTCCAGACGAAGGGCGGTTCGAAGGGTGCCTCGGCGCAGTAGCGCCCCACCACCGACTCCAACCGGTCGCCGCAGCGCGAATTGGCGATCGTCGAGAGCAGCTTGAGGTACTCGGAGTGCGCCCAACCCAGAGGTGACGCGGAGTTGGTCGGGGTGCCCGGCCGGAGGCCCCTCTCCGGTACCGCTTCGCCATCCCAGATCTGCTCCGGCAGCATCAGCCCGGGCCCGGCAAAGGCCTCGTAAGCTCGGGCCAGCTGAGCCACCTGTGCGCCGCCGCCGCGGATGAACTCGTACTGGGCGCGCTCGCCGGCCAGCAGTGGCCAGGCGCGCCCCCGGCCCTCCCCCGCCGTCTGAGGCCAGGGTGAGCCATCGTCCTGCTCCCCGTACCGATCGCCTCGGTAGCGGCGCCAGACCGGCCCCACGGGGCTGACATAGAGGAGCTCCTCATCCACCTTCGCCAGGCTGGCGACCACCGCCGGGTGATCCGGGGGCCGCACGCCCAGGCGAACCAGCTCGAGGAAGTCCGCGCTGAGGACGGCGCTGGCGGGCGGGCCCGCCTCGGGGTCGTCCCCGAGCCGGACGTAGTGACCCTGGCCCTCACTGAAGCACCACGCCTCGACGCGGTCGGCCCAATAGTCTGCGACCCCCTGCAAGTGGCCGGCCGCCACATGCTCGCCGGCCGCCTGAGCAAACTCGGCGGCACAGGTCAGTGCGGCGACCATGGCGGCCAGCGTCGACGGCGACAGGCCGCCGGCGTCCTCCCAGCGATCGAGCGGCGTCCGCGGGCCGGTGTTCACCAGGAAGACCGCCGCCTGCCGTACCAGCTGGGGGTAGGGATCCCAATCCAACGCCTCGGCGGCCTTCAACCGGCCCGCCAGGATGATCGGGTAGGCGGTCTGGTCGAGCTCCACCCCCCTCCAATGAGCGCGGCCGCTGAGGCGCCAGTTCTGGCTCCAGGAGCCGTCCGGCCGCTGCACCCGGGCGAGGTGACGGAGCGCCCGCGCAGCAGGTTCCGGATCCCCCGCATCGAGCAGGGCCGTGGTCATCTGGTAGAGGTCGCGCGCCCAGACCAGGTTGTAGACGTGGTTCCCGTCGCCATTCCCCTCGCCCCAGGGCGAACCGGGAGCGGCGACGAAGCCGCCCCGCTGCTCCTTGTCCTCGAGGCTCTTGAGAACAGTCCACGACGCGGTCGCCAGGTCTCCCCCGTCCCCCGCGACCTGCGCCAGCCGGCGCGGCAGGTCGGATTGTTTGCGCCACTCCTCCTCGAGTGCTGAGCGGCTGGCGGCGGCCCCTCGGCGGAGCAGCTCGCGGGCGACCTCCTCGGCGTCGGGACGCGAATGCGCGAATCCCACCGACACCTGGAAGGCGCCCGCCTCGATCCCGAGCTGGGCACCGAGGGCGACGTTGCCGGGGCCGGCCGACGAGTAGGTCGCATTCATCTCGCCGTCCCCGTCGTGCAGGTCGACGAAAATGTCCGAGCTGTCGCGGTAGCCGACGCTGCCCCTCACGAAGGGCCCGCAGACGGCGATGTGGACGTCCCCGGTGCGCGCCAGCAGGGCGGGCGGGCTGCCGGCGCTGACAATCGCATCATTGCCCAGGCTCCGCGGGTCGAGATGCGGCGTCGCCATCAGGTAGAGCTTGAGGTCGGGCAGCTCCGGGTTGAAATTGCCCGCGATGATGCAGCCGTTGAGCTCGGGGTCGACCAGGTACTCCTTGGAGAGGTGGTATTCGTCGTGCGAGCTGAACACCTCGAAGGCGGGCACTCCCGGCTTGGACCACCGCAGGCTGTGGTCGGCGTCGCTGGCGTCGTCGACCGGCGGGATGCCGGGTGCGGCGACGAAGAACCGCAGCTCGTGGAGGGCGGGTCGATCGAGGCTGGGAAAGAAGACCTCGCTCAGGTTGCCGTTGGCGATCGTCAGCCAGACCTTGCTGGAAATACCGGGAGAGGTTCCGAATGCCTGTTTCCGCCCGGGCCCCCATCTGGCTGGGGCACCGGGCCCTCCCGGCGCCTGCATGGCCAATTAGTATGACTTTGATGCGAGGGATCGCCCTGGAGCGGGCCAGCGGCCGGCCCAGCCTGCGGAGCGATGTGCCCGAACCGGCCATCACCTCGCCGGACCAGCTGTTGATCCGCGTGCTCGAAGTCGGCATCTGCGGCACCGACCGGGCCATCGTTCGCGGCGAGGGCGGCGAGCCGCCGCCCGGCGATGACTACCTGGTGCTCGGCCACGAGATGATCGGCGAGGTGATCTCGGCCGGCGCGAAGGCAGCGGGCGAATACGCCGCCGGCGACCTGGTCGTCTGCACAGTCCGGCGGGCCTGCGGCCGGCCGGAGTGCCCCACCTGCGCTCACGGCGCGAGCGACATGTGCTACACAGGCAAATACACGGAGCGGGGCATCTCCCACGCACAGGGGTTCATGACCTCTCGGATCGTGGAGTCGACCGAGTACGCGGTCAAGCTGCCGCCCGAGTTGCGCGGGGTTGGGGTCCTGACCGAGCCCACGACGGTGGTCGAGAAGGCCATCCTCGAATCCCTCCTGGTTCAGCACCGGCTGGATTGGACGCACACGATCGGCGACGATCGGGCGATCGCCCGGGACTGGCGATACGTCCGCCGGGCGATGATCGCGGGGGCAGGCCCGATCGGCATGATGGCCGCCTTCCTGCTGCGGCTGAACAACGTGGAAACCCACGTCACGGACATTGTCCCCGCGGACGGATACAAGGCCGGCCTGGTCCAGTCAATCGGGGCGACCTACTGGAACGTGAACGAGGTCCCGTCGAGCGAGGTGGCCAGGCGCGTCGGCAACATCGACCTGATTGTCGAGGCCACCGGCATAGCCCCTGTCGCGTATGAGCTGCTCAACGCGCTCGGGATCAACGGCATCCTGGTCTTCACAGGAGTGCCGGGCGACCGGGGCGGCGACTTTCAGATGCAGGGCGGTCACCTGATGCGCCAGCAGGTGCTCGGCAACCAGATCGTGATGGGCTCGGTGAATGCCAATCGGTCCTACTTCCTGCACGCGGTGAAGGACCTCGGTGACATCGCCAGCCGCTGGCCGGGGGCGCTCGAGAAGGTGATCACCGGTCACGTGGGCATGGCCGACTTCGAAGCCGCCCTCACCTCGCAACCCAGGGACGAGGTGAAGGCCGTATTCGACATCGCCGATTAGCTAGCTAGCTAGAATTTCCTTCCGCACGGGGAGGTGGCTGAGCTTGGTCGAAAGCGCCCGCCTGCTAAGTGGGTAGGGGGTTAACTCTCCCTCGAGGGTTCAAATCCCTCCCTTCCCGCCAGTTTCGAAGTCGGGCCTGACGACCTTCTGGCAGGCGTCCGCAGCGTCCGCTTTCCGCGCCTTAGCAGCGCCTTCCAAGATCAAATCGAAGGGTTGGTGTAGCTCAACCGCGAGGCGGCCGTTCTTCCAAGAGGAGTTCGAAACAACCTGCTGTAGGAGCTGGCGCCTTTCGTCACTTCCCTGACTCATGAACGCGGCGTGGGCGCCGCTCGCGAGTTCGAGGAGGCGGAAGCCCGGGCTGCGTTTGGTCGCTGGCTGAGGAGGTGACCCCATCGCCAACCCTTAGGCGCTGCGGCTCTCACGCTAATGCGGCGATTGGGAGGATAGACAAGTCGCCAGGGTGCTTCCCACCACTCCCCAGAAAATGATTCCGGGCACGATAGAAGCCACAAAGGCTCCGATAGCACCCGCAAAAACCAATCTTGAAGACCGTCCCGGCACTAACCGTCAGATCGGTCGACCCGGGCCGAACGACTTCAAACTACAGCGGAAGGGCGCTTGGCGCCATGATGGCTCCGCATGAAGTTCGGCATGGTCGCCGATGTCACCGAATCCACCCTAGGCATCGTCGAGCTGGCGAAGGCGGTGGAGCAAGCCGGTTTGGAGTCCCTCTTTCTCACCCAGCACACCCACGTCCCAACCAGCCGAGCCGATGTGATGCAGCAGCCGGACCATCACACCGATGCGCGCCTCCTCGATCCTTTTGTCGCCCTTGGAGCAGCCGCATCCGTCACTGCACGCTTGAAGCTCGGGACCGGAGCCTGCCTCCCGGCCCTGTACGACGCGATCATCCTCGCCAAGCAGGTCGCCACCCTGGACCACATTTCAGCGGGGCGCTTCCTCTTCGGGGTGGCGCCGGGCTGGCTCGAAGAAGAGATGCGCAATCACAACGTCGATCCCGCGCTGCGCTGGAGAATCTTGCGCGAGCGAGTCCTGGCCATGAAGGCGATCTGGACGCAGGAGGAGGCTGAATTCCACGGCCAGTTCGTCGGCTTTGACCCAATCTACCTGTGGCCAAAGCCCATCCAGCAGCCGCATCCGCCGGTGCTCATCGCGGGTCGTGCTCCGCGCGCTCTCCAGCGCGTCGTCGAATACGGCGATGGGTGGATGCCGGTGGTGACGCCCTCGACCGACTTGGAGACGCATATTCTGCATCTGGATCGCCTCAGTTCCGAGGCCGGCCGGAACGCCCCGCCGGTGACTGCGGTCATCTGGGATATCGACGAGGCCCTGATCCAGAACTGCGCGACTCTAGGAGTCTGGCGATGCGCCTTGTTTGCAATTCCGGAGCGTGAGACCTTCAGGCCGCTGCTGCACCGCTGGAGGAAGCTGACGGAAACCTATGGCAGCGGCGACGCTTGACTCCCAAGGATTTTGGACTGCGAGCCGGCGCGGGGCCGCGCCTGAGGAGGGAAACTCGTCTTGCCTGGATCCATTCGCAGCGGCATTCGGTGGGCGTCCTCGCGAACTGCTGGAGGCCTACGCGGCGGGGTCCGGTCGCTCTTCAAGCTGGCCGGAGCCGCGAACAGCGTGATGGTCGCGACCGCGGAGGGCGTCGGCTGGCACGAGCACGACTTCGCCCGCGGCCGTCATGCTCTCGAGCATGCGTCCGCGAACGTTTGGGCGAGCATGGTGCGGGCTCAGAGAGACCGCTCGCACGCCCCGTCGGCCGTCTCTATGCATCCTTCAAGCGGCCGCTGCGGGAACGGGCCGGCGCCCACATCATGGCCCGACGGCCTTGGATCATGGTCGGATCCCCGTGGAGTTGGGCAGCGCCAAAACGGTGATCCCTTCCCGCCGCGCCACTTCGGCCAGGGGGCGATCCGCTGTAGCCAGGGACGTCCTGCTTGTTTTGCACGCTCCAAGCGCGACGCAGTCGGCCATCGAGATCGGAGTGGTCGATCGGTTGTAATACGCAGCCCGGATCTCCCCGGCGATTCGGCCCACGGCCTCGTCCACAGGCAGCACCCGCATCCCTCCTGCGGTCAGCGACGCCAGGGCCGCATCGACCTCGTGCTTCGGCGTCTGAGCTGGCCGAAGGAGTTGGTCGATCACCTCCGCCAGGTTCACAGCCGTGATGGCAACGCCACCACTCCTCAACTCCGCCTCGACCTCGGGCGCGGCGAGCTCGCCTGCGAGGGCGGCAATCAGGGCGAACGCGTCGAGGATCACCCTTAAGGGAGTCGGCGTCGTTTCGACTCCCGTCGCTCATCGGCTCGAGATTGGTCTCGCAGCCGGTCCGAGGTGACCCGCGCCGGTAGTCGGATCGAGCCGATTGCCGCTGAGATCGGATCGGCGGGTAGGGGCCGGACCACCAGCTGGTCCCCGCCGGCGTCTTCAATGAGGACGTTATCGGTCTGCCATCGTCGTCGCACGGCTGCCGGAATTGAAATCTGGCCGCCTTTTGTAATGCGCGTTCGCAGCTGCATGAATGCATCCTAGAGCATGAATAGTACAAACTTCATGAGATATTCAAAATTTCGAAAAGCCTTCGGGTCGACCGGTGCAGCTCGCACTTGAGTTCGGTGCCCCGGCGCCCAACCAGAAAGGCATCGCCACGGCGGCCCGGGAATCCTCTCTGTCCTTCAAGGCAAGCTCGTAGCTTCTGTACGGACGGTCGTGACGGCAGGTTGGCGGGAAAGAATGACGCGGAAGAAGAAGAGCGCGAGGAGCGCCGCTGCGATCTCCATCGTCAGTTGAAATGTGTATTCAATCACCAAGATCGCATGGGCCAGAAGTATTCCGGCCGCGATTACCCACGCCGCACGCCGCGGGAAGTCTTCGTGATCGCCGTCGACCGGGTGAGCGTGCCCGGGGGCTGGGACCGCTAGTGGACCTGTCTCTTATACACAT
>CAXMLP010000180.1:0-4502 GCA_964194225.1 uncultured bacterium
GAGGTAGAGCAGCCCGACGATGGCCGCCGAGTGCGAACCCATGCCCCCCATTCCGTCCATGACCCCCATATCTACTAATACGATGCGCTTTTCATATTAGATCAGTACCAATCGAACTCACGTTTAGTGTCAGCGGCCAGGTAATAAGAAAGGGGCGGCCCGCTGGCCGCCCCTTTTCGGCTGAATTCAGCCGCTCGCTACTCCTCTCCCTCGAACTCGTGGTTCTGGTCGCCGGGACCGTCGTTGTGACCCTTCTGCTCACCAGGGCCCTCGGGGCCGTCCTTCTCGTCGTTCTTTTCCTCGTTGGCGTCCTCGGTCTTCGAATCCTTCTTGGCGTCAACCTTGACGGCAGGCTTGGGATCCTTCTTGACTTCCGCAGCCGGGGCCGTGGCCGGCGCCGAGGAGGCCACCTGCGACTTGGTCTCCTGGGCGGTCCGCGCCTGGGATGCCTTATCCGAGTTGGCAGCCTGTGCAGCCGCCGCACCGAGGCCCAACGCCAGCACTGCGGGCAGCGTGATCGCGATCAACTTCTGCTTGAAATTCATGTTCTTTCGGTTCCTCCGGGTCTGAGATTGCGAGCCGCCAACGGCTTCGCTTGGGACCCACGATCGGCCCCGAACCTGAACAGCACCTAAATTTGTGCGCAATCTTTCTTTAGATTGTCTACAGCAAGCTTCACCATGCTGTGAAAGGTGCGAGTGCTGATCGTGGAGGACGACAGCCGGCTGGCCGAAAGCCTGCGCCGCTCGCTGACCGAGGCGAGGATGGCCGTGGACGTTGCCGGCAACGGCAGCGAGGCGGTGGCGGCAGCCTCAGCGACCGCCTACGACGCGATCCTGCTTGACGTGATGCTCCCGGGCCTGGATGGCTTCGGGGTCACTCGTCAGCTGCGCGAGCGCCGAGTTGTGACGCCGATCCTCGTCCTGACCGGGCGCGACTCGGTGGACGACCGAGTCAGGGGGCTCGAGGCGGGTGCCGACGACTACCTGGTGAAGCCGTTCGCCCTGCGCGAGGTGGTCGCCCGGTTGCGGGCATTGACCAGAAGGCATCTGCCCGACCGGGGATCCGAGGTGCGCGCGGGCAGCGTCGCTCTCAACACCGCCGCTCACACCCTGACTGTGGCCGGACAGGAGGTCGAACTCACCAACAAGGAGTTCGCCGTCCTCGAATATTTCCTGCTGAACCGAGGGCAGCTGCTCACCCGAGCCCAGATCATCGAACACGTCTGGGACTACGACTTCGACGGCGGCCGCAACCTGATCGAGGTTTATATCGGCAGGCTGCGCCGCAAGCTGATCAGGGCCGGCGCCGGGGATCCGTTCGTGACAGTTCGCGGCTCCGGGTATCGATACGAGGAGCAGCCCTGAGATGCAGCGACTGAGCACCTTCATCCGGGGGACGCGGGGCCGACTGGCCCTGGCCGCGATGGCGGTTCTCACCATCGCCCTAGCCATCGCCGGCGCCTTCATTGCCATCACGGTCTCCACCACGAACAGCACCGAATCGGACGGGGTGCTGGTGAACCGGGCGCACGGACTGGCCGGAGCAGTTGACGATTCAAACGGGCGCCTGAGCATCGACCTTCAGGCCCAGTCGGGCGAGACCCAGGAAGGGGTGGCGGTCGACGCGGCGCTGGTCTCCCGCCGCGGCATCGAATCCCAGACGAATGTCCAGCCTCTGGCCACGGCCGACCTCCTCAGCGTCGCCGCCCGGGCGCGCAGCGGCCGGCCCGCCTGGGCCAACGTGATCGACAGCCACGGCGTCTCGCGCCGTGTCTACGCCGAGCGCCTCGACAGTCAGGGCAACGCGGTGATCGTTGTCAGCCGTTCGGTCGACGAGATGCAACGCGGACTGACGCGAACCCTGCTCCTCCTGGGCGCGGTGGCCGCCGTGCTGATCGCAGCCGGTGGCGTGCTGGCCTACTGGCTGGCCGGTCGGGCCCTGCGCCCGGTCAGGACGATCGCGGCCCTTGCCCGCTCGCTTGGCGAACGAGATCTTCACCGACGCGTCAGCGTGGCCGTGCCACCCGACGAGCTCGGCGAGTTGGTCGACACCTTCAACGGTATGCTCGCGCGCCTGGAGAGCGCCTTCGAGAGCCAGGGCCGCTTCACCGCGGACGCCTCTCACGAGCTTCGCGCCCCGCTGACGCTGATGCGGACCGAGATCGAGGGGGCCCTGACCCGCACCCGCACTCGGGAGGAATACGTCCGGGTACTCACAACGCTGCAGTCCGAGGTGATCCACCTGGGCCGGCTGGCCGACCAACTCCTGATGCTGGCCCGTGCCGACGCGGGCGTCCTCACCCCTGTCACCGAAAAGGTGGACGTTGCCGACTTCCTCCATGAGACCGCCGCCCGCTGGGAATCGACGGCGCAGTCCAAGCTGCTGACAGTCGAGGTCGACGCTCCCAGCTCCGGAGCTGTGACCGCCGACCCAGCCCTGCTCCGCCGGGTTCTCGACAACCTCCTCGACAACGCGTTCCGGTTCGCCCCCGCCAACTCGACCGTGCGCCTGGCCGCACAAGCGTCGGGCGGGGGTTGGCAGTTCGACGTCGGCGACGAGGGCCCCGGCGTGGGTGAGGCGGAAAAACGAGTGTTGTTCACACGCTTCGGCCGCGAGGACGCTGCCCGAACGCCTGACGGGGGAGGGGCCGGGCTGGGCCTGGCATTGGCAGCCGCCATCGCCAGGGCTCACGGCGGCGCCCTCGAACTGAAGGAAGGCACCGGCCGAGGCGCAACCTTCCGCCTCCACCTGCCAGCCGGGCCGCTGCCCGTCGCTAAGTGACCCGCCGGTCGCCCCTCAAGTTGTTCATTCGCCTCCGGGCGGGCATTCGACCGCCGAATGCGCGGCCGGGGGGTTAGGCGACCTGGGGTGGGGTCCCTATTGGGACGACTTTAGAACTGCCCTTCTGAACTCAATCAGGGGCTCTGATCGGCCGGAGGCAGCCGGATTCGGCTCGGAGGGCCGGAAGATATAACTCTCGGCCCGTGTTCGGAAGCCGTTGTCATAATCTATCCCAATCTCCGCCCGGGCGTCCGACCCCTGGCCGGCGTCGGTCGTCCGTCATGGCATCGTCGCGTGAACCGCAGCGTCCACAAGACTCGTGACCCCCTGGAGGACGGATTGACAGTAGTCCGTTGCACGGCGAAGCTGCTCAAGCTCCTCGGCGACGCTCCGCTCACCGGGAGCGAGCCTGCCGATGACGACTGGTACGCAAACCTCCTCTGGATCGATGGTCGCAAGTGCCTGCTGATGACCCAAGCGGCAACGCTTTTCTCGCTGTTCGAGCCCGAGATCACCAAGGCGTCTGTCAATCCCGTGGGACCTCTGGCCGCTGAGCTGGTGGAGCGTGAGCTGGCCGCCGAGAACCTTCCTCCTGACACGTTTGGTCACCTTGGCGCGTCGGAGGTCGCCGTCGGGCGTACCAGCAGCCGGAGCGTGGTGGGCACCATGACGGAGATGCGCTATCAGATCGAGGCAGCCGTCCACCAATCGGGCAGCCTGCGAAACGTCGACCTTGCGCAGCTCAACCGGTCTCTCCGCCGGATCCCGTTCAGTGCGATCAAGTACGAGCGTGCGATCGATCGCACTCGCGCGCTCCTTGCCGGCACGAAGGGCATTGCGTCGCTCTCGGCCGCAGAAGCGGCGGGCGCCAGCGAGAGAATCCACGACCTACTCACTCGCTTCCTGGCGGAACGGCGGATGACTCTACCTCCTAAGGAGTTCCGGAACTACGACGCCATCATCGATTTCTTCAGGCTCCACCTCAATGGCTACGCCTACGAGAACCTGTCGCCGTTCGAGCGGAAGCGCTGGGAAAGTGCCGTCAACGCCGACGATGATGGCGCTTACTGCAGGCTATTCGGGCCCGAAAAAATCCCTGGTGAAGTCGGGGCCTTTGCCGGCTACTTCATGATCAGCAAAGTCGCGGCGCCCAGGACGGTAACGGCCGCGACCGGGCGCGTGATCAGCGATCTCTTGGATTGGATGGTCGAACATCGCCTCTCGGTGCCGGGAGAGGTCACCGATGCCAAAGAGCGAGCGGCGGCCGCGAGCTCCGATATTCCGCGAGTCGAGGAGCTGGCTTCCCTGCTGTACGAGCTCGCCGAGCGATCCAACGTCGATGTTCAGTCGCTGGCCGACGCTGACTACGTCGAGGATCACCTCACCATCAGCCGCGTGGAGGCTGGTGCGCTGTGGTTCGAGGGCACCGACGGCGAGTTCGGTCCACTGCAGGTTGGGCCGGCAGCGGGCCGGATCGCGCGACCCGGTTGGTCGGTCAACCTCGTGATGGGTCGAGTCCGCGGCAGTTGGCATCTCGTGGAGGTTGGCAACGTCTACCCGGACTGACGACTCGGCGGTTGCGACCGCGATCGAGATCTACCTGCGCTCGGGATCAACCGATCTATTGATGAACGCGTGGACCGGTGACCTCCGAGAAAGGGCCGAACGGTCTCACCGCGATCTACGCGGAGCGCTGATCAGCGAGATGCTGCGGCGGG
>CAXMLP010000181.1:0-3800 GCA_964194225.1 uncultured bacterium
TACGAGCTGAACCTCATCGACACGCCCGGCCACGTTGACTTCGCCTACGAGGTCTCGCGCTCGCTGGCGGCCTGCGAAGGCGCCCTGCTCGTGGTCGATGCGGCCCAGGGAATCGAGGCGCAAACTCTGGCCAACCTCTACCACGCGGTGGAGGCGGGGCTCGTGATCGTTCCGGTTATCAACAAGATCGACCTCGACGCCGCCCAGCCGGAGCTCGTGGCGGAGGAGATCGCCGAGGTGACCGGGATTCCGCGGGAGCGGATGATCCTGGCCTCCGCCAGACAGGACATCGGTACCGCGGAGATCCTCGAGGCGGTGGTCAGGGAGGTTCCCGCTCCGAGCGGCTCTGTCGGTGGCCGCCCCCGGGCGCTGATCTTCGATTCCCATTACGACGCCTATCGAGGCGTGATCACCTACATCAGGGTCGTCGACGGCCAGATCCTGCCGGGGATGCGGGTGCGGATGATGAACACGGGCAGCGTTCACGAGGTCGATGAGGTCGGCGTCTTCACTCCCTCGATGCGCTCGACAGGATCCCTGGGCACCGGCGAGGTCGGCTACTTCACGGCTGCCATCAAGAATGTCGCGGACGCCCGAGTCGGCGACACGGTCACCTCGGCGGACTCTCCCGCGGCCGCCGCTTTACCTGGTTATCGGGCCGTCAAGCCGATGGTCTACGCCGGCATGTTCCCGACGGAGTCCGAGGATTACATGGACCTCAAGGAAGCCCTCGAGAAGCTGCAGCTCAACGACGCCTCGCTCGTTTACGAGCCGGAGAGCTCGGCCGCCCTCGGCTTCGGTTTTCGCTGTGGCTTCCTTGGGCTGCTCCACATGGAGATTGTCCAGGAGAGGCTGGAGCGGGAATTCGACCTCGACCTGATCACCACGGCACCGACCGTCCAGTACCGGATCCTCATGAAGAAGGGCGAGCTGATCGAGATTGACAACCCCTCGATGCTGCCCGATGTGACCGCCATCGAGCACATCGAGGAGCCGTACGTGCGATTGTCGATAATCGTGCCCTCGACCTACCTCGGGGCCATGATGGAGCTCTGCCAGGAGCGTCGCGGGGCTTTCAAGAACCTCGAGCACCAGGTGGGAGGCCGAGTGATCCTCGACTACGAGATGCCCCTCGCCGAGATTATCCACGACTTTTATGACGCGCTCAAGTCTCGCTCGAAGGGCTACGCGTCGATGGACTACGACGTCACCGGTTTCCGCGCCGCCGAGCTGGTGAAGTTGGATGTCCTGGTCGGGGGGACCCCCGTCGATGCGCTCTCGATGATCGTGCACCGGGACAAGTCCGCCCACCAGGGTCGCCGGCTGACCGAGAAGCTCAAGGTGATCATTCCCCGCCAGATGTTCGAGGTCCCGATCCAGGCGGCCATCGGCGGCAAGGTGATCGCTCGCGAGACGGTCTCGGCACTTCGCAAGGACGTCCTCGCCAAGTGCTACGGAGGCGACATCACGCGCAAGCGCAAGCTACTCGAAAAGCAGAAGGAGGGGAAAAAGCGGATGAAGCGTGTGGGTGCCGTGGAGATCCCGCAGGATGCCTTCATGGCGGTGCTCTCCCTCGACTGAGCGAGAATTGCATTCCGGCCGGTCAGCGCCACCGCCTTTAGGCGGCTGAATTTGGAGGAGTTCCCATGGCGGAGTGCATTTTCTGTCGGTTGGCGGCTGACCCTGACTTCAAGGCCATCTACAGCGACGACGATGTGATTGCCTTCGACGACATCAACCCGCAGGCGCCGACCCACTTCCTGGTCGTCACCCGACAGCACCTGGCAACGCTCGCCGAGGTGACCAACGACCACCTCTTGGGCAGCCTTTTTGAGGTCGCTAACCGGGTGGCCCGCGAGCGGGGCATATTCGAAAAGGGTTACCGGCTCGTCGTCAACTCTGGCACGGACGGCGGCCAGACAGTTGCCCACGTTCACGTTCATGTGCTGGGAGGGCGGAAGCTGTCGTGGCCCCCGGGCTGACCGAGCTGCTGGTGGAATTCCCAGTTGAACGGTTCCCGGCCGGCACTCGCACGGCGGCGGACGCCGCCCGGGCGATCGGTTGCGAGTTGGGGCAGATCGTCAAGTCACTGGTCTTCGTGGCCGGCGCTGAGCCCGTGATGGCTCTCGTGAGCGGCGTCAACCAGCTTGATCTCGCCAAGTTGGCCGTCCTCGTCGGCGGCCCGGTCGCCAAGGCCGACGCTGATACGACCCGGTCAGTGACGGGGTATGCAATCGGGGGTGTTCCGCCCTTCGGACACGCCCGGCCGATGCCCGTTTATCTCGACCGCGACCTGCTCTCCCATCCGGTCGTCTGGGCCGCGGCAGGGCGGCCGGACTCGGTCTTCGCGATCGCACCCCCTCGACTTGTCGAACTGGCGCAGGCTGTCCCCGCCGACCTCAAGTGATCACGCAAGCCGCTACCGTTGGACCTGGCAAACCGCGGTCCATCGGCGGTGCCGAAAATTTGGAGGAGCTGGAATGATCGCGCTGCCACAGTCCTCCCGGGACTTCGCGAAACTGACCTGGGACGAGATCCTGCCCATTTACAACGACTTCTTCTTCCGCCCCCTGACCGTGGACAACGCGGAGGAGTGGCTAAACGAGTGGGCCACCTTCGAAGATCTTCTCGCCGAGGCGCGCGAGCAGGTCTATTTCGACTACACCTGCGACACAGGTAGTCCGGAAAAGGAGGCGCACAACCTGCGTTTCCAAACCGAGATCGAGCCCAATGCCGCCGAGCAGCGCGTGCGTCTCAGCCGGCGTCTCCTCGAGGTCGGCTACACCCGACCAGACCTGGAGGAGAGCCTGCGCCGGTTCCGGACCACCAACGAGATCTTCCGTGAGGAGAACGTCGCTTTGAAGGCCGAGGTTGAGCGGCTGAGCGCCGAATACCAGAAGGTGACCGGCGCGATGACGGTCGAGTGGGCCGGTGAGCAGATTCCACTGCCCCGCCTCAAGCCGTTCATGCTCGATCCCGACAGAGATGTCCGGGAGAGGGCCTGGCGCTTGCACCGGCGTCCGTACATCGATCATCGCGACGAGCTCGCTCGGATCTTCACCGAGCAGCACGGTCTGCGCCAGAAGATCGCCCGCAATGCGGGTTTCGAGAACTTTCGCGACTACATGCACGTCGAGAAGCACCGCTTCGACTACACGCCGGCCGACTGCCTCGCCTTCCATGAGGCTGTCGAAGAGACCGTCGTACCCGCGGTCGCGAGGATGCTCGAGAAGCGCCGGGTCCGCATGGGTCTCGATTCGCTCCGGCCCTGGGACGTGGATGTGGATCCCACCGGCCAGCCTCCCGTGAGGCCGTTCAGCACTTCTGATGAACTGATCGACCGCGGTATCAACGTGTTCAACCGCGTCGACCCGGCGCTCGGGCAGCGTTTCGCAACCATGAAGGCGGAGGGTCTGCTCGACCTTCAAAGTCGAGTCGGCAAGGCGCCCGGTGGCTACATGACCGACCTGCCCAAGCGCAAGCTGCCGCTCATCTTCATGAATGTTGCCGGAGTTCCCGCCGATCTCGTCACGCTGTTCCATGAGGCGGGCCACGCTTTCCAGGGATTCGAGCAGTTCCAGAACGATCTGTTGTTCTGTCAACGCTGGCCGGGAATGGAGATGGCTGAGGTCGGCTCGATGGCCATGGAGCTGCTCTCCGCGCCCTACTGGGCAAAGTCAGAGGGTGGCTACTACAGCGACGCTGACTACCGGCGCGCGCGCATCGATCACCTGGACCGCATCATCGAGTTCTTCCCTCACTGCGCGACCATCGACGCCTTCCAGCACTGGCTCTACACC
>CAXMLP010000182.1:0-9437 GCA_964194225.1 uncultured bacterium
CGGGAAGCGATCGGTGTGCCCGGCCACCCAGTTCGCCATGTAGCCGCCGAACGAGCCGCCCATGGCCGCGGTCCGCGAAGCGTCGAGGTCGGGGCGTTGCAGCGCGGCATCGGTGATTGCCATCAACTCGGAGAAGACCACCGGGCCCCACTTCCCCCAGCCTCGGCGGATGAAGTCGAGTCCGTAACCGGTGGACAGCGCCGGATCGGGCAGCAAGACCGCATAGCCCGCCTCGGCGAGGAGGTGTGGGCACCATCGCCAGCTCCAGCCGTTCCAGCTCCCCAACGGGCCGCCGTGGATCCAGAGCACCAACGGCGCCGGTTTCTCGGCGGATGCGTCCTTCGGCGTCACCAGCCACCCCCGGATGGTGGCGCCGTTCGCTGCCGTGGCGGTGACCTCGCTGACGGCGCCGGGTAGCTCGAGCGGCAGTCCGGGAGACGGCAGCGCTGTCACCGAACCGTCAACGCCAATCCTCACGACCTCGGGAGGCGAGGAATAGGAGTCCCGAAGAGCAAACACGGAGCGGCCGTCCGGAGCCGGGCAGAGCGAGGTGAAGTGATCGCGCTGGGTAAGCCGGCGCACCTCACCACCGTCCGCGGAAATGTGGAAGACGGGCCGGTCGCCGCCCTCATCCGCCTCGAAGAAGATGCCGCTGCCGTCCGCGGCCCACACCGGCTGTGCCGGCCAGAGATCGAAATTCGGCGTCAGGTCGATGCCCGTTGCGCCGGCCAGTTCGATCAGCCACAGGGTCACGTCGGCCGGGCCTTCCGGGCTGCCATGGCCCCCTCTCACAACCACCACCCGGGTTCCGTCAGGCGAGAAGCAGGGCGAGTCGTACACACCGCCTTCGGCGATCGTGCGTGGAGCGCCGTCGCCCAGAAGCACCAGGTCCTGGTCGTAGTAACCCCTTCCTCGGGAGCGAAACCAAGTTGTGATCACCCGCGAACCATCCGGCGAGACCGAGTAGTCGGCTTCATGCAGCGCCATCTCGGGCTTGGCGACGAGATCTTCGGGACCGCTCTCGCCGGCCGGCAGGGCCAGCCGCAGCAGCCTCGACTGGCGCGGCCCCAGATCGTGGTCCCAGTGCCTGATCTTCGGATACTTGAAGAGGACCGCGCTCGTGGGTGCCTCCTTTCGGCGTTTGGCCTTGGCAGCGTCCGCGGCCAGGTCGGCGGCGTCCTCGAACAGCTGGCCGCGCACCACCACCACCTGGGATTCCGGCGCCGTCTCGACGCCTCCGACCCCACCCGGAACGGTGAGAACGGGAACCGCCTCCCCGGCACCGGCGGGCAGCAGCCAGACCTTTCCTTCGGCCTCGTCCTCCTTGCTGGTCGTGTCGGGCCGAGCGGAACTGAAGATCAGCGAGCCGTCGGGCAAGAACGCCGGATTGGACTCGCCCTGAGCGGAATAGGTGAGGCGGCGGGCCGGCGTCGACCCGTCGGCAGGCATCTCCCACAGTGAGCTGACAAAGCGCGCCGAGTCGGGCGACAGTGTCTGGATCGTCAGGATGAGGCGCTTTCCGTCCGGTGAGAGGAGCAGTCCGCTGGTACGCGGGATGGTGTTGTAGTTCTGGAGGCTCAGCGATGTCACAGAACGTCATTTTGCACGGGTCCGTCACCTCAGCACCGAACACGGTGGTGTGTTTCGGATGTGGATCGCGTGGATGGAGCAGTGCTTCGAATTCTTCACCTGCCGCTTTTCCGAGACCACAACAAGCCGGTGTTCGAGGTCGAATACACCCTCGATACCCAGGCCTTTGCTTAATGGCGATCCGGGCGGGTTTCAATGCAGTCAAACATGACGTCCGTCTGGCGGGCGGACGACAACCGTGCAACTGACGTTGAGGCTCTGACGCGCTGGTCATGGAGCCTTCAAGAGGAGCGGCTGACGCGATGTCCATCAGGGCCTGAAAAAGCCACCGCGACTTCGCAATCGGCCGGGAAGCGCGCCGTCTGATCTATGCGATCGGCCTAAGATCGCTCGGGGGCTATTCAACGGCCCACGTTTAGATGGAGGTAGACATCTTGAGTCCAGCCAGACTCGCGGCGTCCTTTGCCGCAGCGGGAATAATGGCCTTGACCGGCATCGCAAACGCTCTTGCGGCAGGCGTGGTGACTGTGACTCCCGCCGACCCGCAGGGGTGGAGTACTGCCGACACCCGACCCGGCGGGGCGGTGACATTTGTCAGCGATCCAACCTCTCCATACCCGTCCGGCGCACTGCAGCTCACCACCAACGCCAGCCTTGCGGCCAAGGCGCAGTACCTGCACGCGGCCAGCACCAAGCTAACTTCCGTGACGCGACTCAGCTACTACACCAAGCAGGTGAGCGCACCGTTCCCTGGTGCGGACCCGTCGTACCAGTTGGTTGCCCAGTTGAATGGCTGCTCCCCCACTTGCGCCGGCTTCACGACTCTGGTGTTCGAGCCCTACCAGAACCCTCTACAGGGCCCAGTTGTCACTGGGGTCTGGCAGCATTGGAACGTGGCGGCCGGACTCTTCTGGTCGACGCGGACCGTGATTTGTTCAAATGGGACCATCGTGGGAACCCCGGGTGGGCCGGCGACCTACACGCTCGCACAGCTCAAGACCACGTGCCCCAACGCTGTGGTCATCGGCTTTGGCGTGAACATCGGGAGCAATAATCCCCTCTACACGGTGCGGACCGACGGGCTTAGCTTCAATGGGACGGTCTACGACTTCGAGCTTGCTGACGATCAGCAGGGCCAGAGCGGCGATCAGGGTGGCCATGGCCACAATGGCGGCAACGGCCAACGCAACCAGCGCTGAGTCCCTCAAGAGTAGATACCGGGAGGCCCCCGATCGGCGGGGCTTCTCTCTATATAGCCCCTGCCGTTATTGGCTTCCGCAGTGCCAACCTCCCCCAGGCGACTGCAGTCTTCCACCGCCTCGGATGAACGACCTCACCACCTACGAGTCCCGCGTTGCTGACCCAGGGACGATTCCGGGCGAGGGCGGTCAGCACCGCGGCGATTGTCTCTGCCGTGGGGGTGGCGGCGTAGACAAGCTGGACGGTCGCCAGCCCTGAACGCGCGGACGGTCGGTGAGCGGATTCGGCGGCTGGCGCATCGCCAGGTGCTTGATTACCGCGCTCGAACTCCTGGGAAAGCGTTCGCGGAGAAGCTTCAGCTCTCTATCGAAGAGGCCTATGGGGTGCAGCTGGAAGTCGCTCGCCTGAGACAGCTGACCGGAGAGCGCATCGCCGGCTATAAGGTCGGCTGCACCGGCCCCAATATTCGCAAGCAGTTCGGTATGGACGGCCCGATCAGCGGTTTCGTCTGGAGAGAGGAGGTCCATCTGGGTGCGTCGACGGTCTCCGCGGCCGCCTACGCCAATCTCGCCATCGAGGGCGAGGTGGCGGTGCGCATCGGCGCCGACGGCCAGGCCACAGCGCTCTTCCCAGTGATCGAACTCCACAACCATGTCTTCCGGGGAAATCCTCGCACTCTCGCCGAACTCATCGCCAACAATGGAATTCACGCCGGGGTGGTGCTGGCGGACACCTCCGAGGTCCCCTGGAGCGTCGACCGGCCGATCGAAGGACACCTCGAGCTCTTCATAAACGACCGACTGGTCGAGGAGGGATCGCTGACCGGAGCGCCGGGAGGTCCGGCGGGATCGCTTCGCTGGCTCGAATCTCACCTGCGGGAGCTGGGCTTGAGTCTGGTGCCAGGCCAGATAGTTCTCACGGGGGCTCCCTTGAGCCTAATTTCGGTTGTGGCAGGCGACCATGTGAGGGTCATCGCGGAGGGGTTGGGCACAGTCTCAATTGACGTCGTCCGTTGAGCACCAGAGACGAATATCTCCAATTGCATTCGCCACGCTGCCGAGGACCCAGGACCGCGGCTGCGTTCCGAGCTGTGGCGCCGGTCCGCGCACCGTTAGGTAGTCTCTGCCGATGGCCGTGCTGGACTGGCTGCTCGATTCCGACCCTGCCATACGGTGGCAGGCATTGCGTCATATTGTTGATGCCCCAGCTGAGGTGGTTGCGGCAGAGCGGGCGCGCGTGGCCACGGGGGGGTGGGGCGCCCGGCTGCTCGCCTTGCAAGGCGATGACGGTCAGTGGGCGGGCGGCGCTCTCTTTCCCGCGCGGCGCGGTGATTCCGAAGGTGGCGATCAGTCCGACGACAATCCGGGGCAGCCCTGGGTCGCCACGGAACCCAGTCTCACGCTGCTTCGAGAGTTCGGGGTCGACCCGCGTTGTGACCAGCTGCGCCGGGGGGTGGCGCTGATCAGAGACCACTGCCATTGGGAGCACGCTGGGCAGCCGTTCTTCGCCGGCGAGGTCGAGCCGTGCATCAACGGTAGGACCGTCGCACTCGGCGTCTACTTTGATCAGGACGTCGCTGCCGTGGTCGCTCGATTACTTGGTGAGCAGCTCGAGGACGGCGGATGGAACTGCGAGGCGGAGAACGGTTCGGTTCGCTCGTCGTTCGCGACCACGATCAACGTGTTGGAAGGGCTGTTCGCGCACGAGCGCGCCACCGGTGGCTCGGCGGAAGCTGTCGCCTCTCGACGCCGGGGTGAGGAGTACCTACTCGAACGAAGACTGTTCCGGCGTAAGAGCACAGGCCAAGTGGTCGACCCGGCCTGTTGCAATTCTCGTTTCCGCCCCGCTGGCATTACGACGTGCTTCGAGCCCTGGAGTACTTCCGGGCGGTCGGGGATCGCCCGGACGGGCGGCTGGACGAAGCGATTCATCTCCTCCGATCCAAACGGCAGCCCGATGGAACGTGGCTGCTTGAGAACACTCATCCCGGAAGGGTCCACTTCACACTCGAGGACGGCGATGGTCGGCCCAGCCGATGGACCACGCTGAGGGCGCTTCGTGTCCTCGACTGGTACGAGCAATCAGCCGGCTGAATGGTAGGTCTGACCGGTAGGCCTCGGGCTAGGAGCCCTTTCGATGGATGGAGAGTGAATAGTCCGAGGCGGCGTCGAAGCGCGCTCGCTGCCAGGTGGCCCAGCGTTCCACAAGTTCCAGGCCGGCTTCGGTCGCCCACTCATCAAGCTGCCCGGGGGCGCAGCCGTCGGGTCTGACCGAGTGGCCGCAGATCAGGAGGCCGCCCCCGTCCACGTGCCGGGCCATGTTCAGGATTGCCGCTTGGCGGTGCTCGGGGGGGACGAAGTTGATCACGTTGCCGGCCATCAGGACCACTTCGAACTGCCGCCCAAGGTCGACGTCAGCCGCGTCCGCGACTCGCCACTCCACCTCGGGCGCTTTGCGACGGGCTGTTTCGAGCATTTCCTCGTCGGCGTCGAACCCGACAACATCGAGACCTCTGCGGCTTAGTTCTCGCCCCACCCGGCCGGTGCCGCAGCCTGCGTCAAGCACGCTGCGGGGCGCCCACTCCATCACGAAGTCGGCCTCGCCGTGGACGTTCTCGCCCAGGGCGGCGCGGCGCTCGTGGCCGGAGTCGTACTGGTCGCCGCGAACGCTCATGGCCCAACTCTACTGGCCAGCGGTCCCCTGCCCGTTCTCGCCGGGCGCCGGTCTCGCCGGCAATCCGTTTCGATGCCGCGCTGCGGGATGCTGGTGACGGGCGCCGCTCTCTCAACCGTGGCGTGGATTAGCGGCCTCCGAAATTCGGTGACCAATTCAGAAACTCCATCGATGCATGCCCATGGCCCCGAGAGATGAGCCGTCGTGGTCGACTTCCCAATTGGCAGCATGCCCCTGTTTGTAACGCTTCCGCGCAGGGAGGCCGTCCCGCCCACCCACCTGGTCCGGACGTTCTCGGCGGTGTGGCCATGGGCGTCACCTACATTCTCCATCGGTTCGGCCGCGGCTCACAGCGATCCAGCGGGTTCGGACGGGCGCCGGCGCCGATCAAGCACGAGCATCGTGCCGCGACCGCTTTCAAGTGCGGGTTATTGTGCAGTCATCGTGCGTCGTCTTGACCTTCAAAGGAATCTCAGCTCCGAGGGCCTGCACAGGCTCTCTGCGCTGTGCGGGGCTTGGACGGTTCTTCTAAACCACGACGCCCGGATCGTCTATGAGGTTGGCTCTCGCGAGGCGGTGTTCGGAGGAGCTCCGAGGTCGTCCTCAATCGGGCGCCACATCATGGCCTTTGTGTGTCCTGATGATGTGCAAGTGGCGATCGACATGATGGAGGCGGCACTCGCCAAAATGGATGCGGAGGTCCCCTTTCGGATCCGCGCCGGACTTGGCGATGGTCGATGGCCGGTGGTCGGCGTGCTCGCCGTCAACCGCTTCGCCGACCCGTATCTCGACGCGATGGTGCTGCGTGTTGACCGAACCGATGGACCTGTGACCTGATTTCCATTTGGAGGGGTTGCCCCACATCGATGAGCATTCCAGGCAGATTCGGGCGACACCCGACCAGGTTTGGAACGCGTTGGTCTCGGTGCTGCGCACCGATCTCGGCGGCGCGCCGGCGCCACTGATTCGGTTGTTGGATCCGACGCCGGCGCAGCGGAGCGGCGACTGGCGCGGGACGCCACGCGTAGGCGATACCATCCCTGGTTTTGAGGTGGTCCAGGCTGTCGCCGGGGAGCGCCTGGCACTGCGCGGGAGGCATCGCTTCTCTCGCTATGCGCTGGTGTTTGTTCTCGAAGCGCGCTGCGCAGGCGGCTGCACCCTGCGGGCCCAGACCTGGGCGGCGTTCCCGGGGCTCACCGGTCGTGCCTACCGTGCGCTGGTGATCGGCACCGGCGGTCACCGATTGGCCGTCCGCCGTCTGCTGGCCCGGGCCTCCCGCCGCGCCGATCGCGGAGCTTGAGGCTGGCCCGTCTGTGATCTGAATCACAGGGAAATTTCCAAAGGGGGCCGATAGTGGATTGGAGTCATGCCCACCGACCTGATGGTCATCGGCGCCGGCTCTGCCGGCCTGACCGCCGCGCGGACGGCCGCTGGTCTCGGCGCACGCGTCACTTTGGTCGAGGCAGACCGAGTCGGCGGGGACTGCACCTGGACTGGCTGCATCCCCAGCAAGGCGTTGATCCATGCGGCGGCGGATGCGGGGGTGGCCGGCGAGGACAAAGCGGCGATCCGCCGGGCCAGTGCACTGACAGAGGTCAGGCGGGCGATCGCCTCCGTATATGCCCGCGAGACCCCCGAAGAGTTGATCAAGGCGGGAATCGAGGTGGTGAGCGGACCGGCTCGTTTCCGCGATCGTCGAACGTTGGAGGTTGGCGCGAGGTTGTTGACCGCCGCCCGCTTTGTCATATGCACGGGCGCCGCTCCCTGGGCGCCGCCGATCGAGGGAGTCGAGGAGGTGGGTTACCTGACCCACAGGACCTTCTTCGAACTTGAGCGGCTGCCGGCGAGCCTGATCATCCTCGGTGGAGGGCCAATCGCCGTCGAGCTTGCTCAGGCCATCTCCCGGCTGGGGTCGGCGGTGACATTGGTGGAGCAAGATGATCGCCTTATTCAGGTTGCCGACCCTGAAGCGAGCCGGATCATCGCCGAGGTTCTATCGGCGGAGGGAGTCGGTCTTCATCTCGGAACACGAGTGGACCGGATCGGGGGTCGCGCCGGCGCAGTGGTGGTCGAATGCAACGGACAGAGCCTCAGGGCCGAACAGCTTTTGGTCGCCACCGGTCGGCGGCCGAACACCCGGAATCTTGGGCTCGAGTCCGCCGGCGTGAACTTGTTCAAGGAAGCGATCCAGGTCGACGACCGGCTTCGGACATCGACAGCCGGCATCCTCGCCGCGGGCGACGTGACGGGCGGGCTGCAATTCACTCACTATGCCGGCTGGCAGGGGTATGTGGCGGCTCGCAACGCACTGCTCCCGGGATCGACCCTGGGTACCCGGGCCGGCGTGCCGTGGGCGATCTTCACCGACCCCGAGATCGCCCAGGTCGGATTGACCCTGGTGGAGGCGCGCCGGGGACAAATGAACGCGACCGAAGATCGGATCGACCTCGACCACGTGGACCGCGCCCAGGCCGATGGCAGAACAGCCGGTTTCCTGAAGGTTGTGAGCGATGGGGGCGGCAAGCTCCTGGGCGCCACTGTGGTCTCTCCGCGAGGTGGCGAGCTGATCAACGAACTGTCGCTCGCGATTGAGCTGGGCGCCAGCATCGGGGACCTGGCCCGGACCATTCATGTCTACCCGACCTACGGTTCCGGCATCCAGGACCTGGCGGCAGGCGTGAGGATGCGCATGGCCACCGCGGGTTGGAAAGGCGGGCTCATCCGATGGCTCATTGGAAGGATCGAAATGTGATGTCCAGGATTGCGGCACCGGCTGTTTAAGGTGACCATAACCCGCTCTTAACGCCCTCACCGATATGGTTTTGGTGTACGAAAACGCACTCGGGAGTATCACAACTGTTTCATCGGCACTTCATGCCGGCTCCGCTGGCCGCGCTGGCATCGGTTCTGTTACTCGCCTGTGGTAGCAGTGGCACAGCGCCCACCGGCACGCAGACCGCGACGTTGGCAAGGGCAGCCTCAATGGTGCGGGGGCCACATTCCCAGAGCCCTTCTACCAGAAGGCCTTCTACCAGTATTCGCAGAATCACCCGGCGGTAACCGTCAACTAGGGACTGTCGACTTCGGTGCCAAGCGACGTGCCGATGACCGACGCCTGAGGTGACCGCAGCAGGAGCGGGAGGTGCCTCGTCTCTCATCCAGATCCCAACAACCTGCCGAATGTCACCAAGCTCCAACTCGACGGCCCCACCGTGGCCGACATCTTCCTTAGGCCATCGAGACGACTCCGACGATGGTCAATCAGCCGATCGGCTCGGGCGGAGGCATCAAGCAGTTCACCGCCCGGGCAAGTTGAAGAACTGGGACGACCCGGCCATCAAGTCTCTGAATAGCGGCGTCAGCCTGCCCAACAAGCCGATCACCGCAGTCCATCGATCCGATGGCAGTGGCACCACCTATGGATTCACCGACTACCTGGCGAAGGTTTCACCCGACTGGAAGTCGCAGGTCGGCGTCGGAAAGTCCGTCAGTTGACGGGCGGAGTCGGCGCCTCCGGCAACCAGGGTGTGGCGCAGCAGGTGAGGACAACCGAGAACGCCATCGGGTATGTCGAGCTCGCCTACGTGGTGCAAACCAAGATGCAGCAGGCGTATCTGAAAAACAAGAGCGGTAAATTCGTTCAGGCAAGCATTGAAGGGGCGACCGCCGCAGCCGCGCAGTCCTCGGACGTGAGTTCGACCAACTTCTCGATCACAGATAGCTCAGGCGACACAACTTATCCGATCGCCAGCTTCAGCTGGATCTTCATCAAGAAGGCCCTCCCCGATGCCGACAAGGGCAAGGCGGTTGTCAACCTTTTCAAATGGGTCGTGACGGACGGTCAGAGTTTTGGAAAGGAACTCCAGTACGCGCCACTTCCGAAAGCAGTCCAAACCTACGCTCTGGATCAACTGAAGCAGGTCACAGCGAACGGTCAACCGGTGATCAACTAGTGGACTGTAACGGCTGAATGA
>CAXMLP010000183.1:0-4333 GCA_964194225.1 uncultured bacterium
CTACGTGTTGAGCCGGGCCGCCGGGTAGAGTCGGTCATCGCGCAGACCTCCCCGGCTGAGGATTGGCAGCGCCCGTCTCCGCGCTTCAGCACGATGCGCCGCGTGCAGGTGGTCGCCGCCACCGCGATCGTTATCGTGCTGGTGCTCGCGATCACCTTCATTGGAGCGCTCGCGGGCGCTCGGACCAAGTGGGCGGTCGTCGCCGCCAGCCTGATCGGTGTGCTGCTGGTGGGCCTTGTGGTGGAACGCTTTCTGCAAAGACGCGTGCGCGCCTGGTCCTACTGTGAACGCGAGGATGATCTCTTGGTCAGGCGGGGGGTGTTGATCTCGCGGCTCTCCGTCGTCCCCTACGGCAGGATGCAGTTCATCGATGTTGTTAGTGGCCCGGTCGAGCGCATCTTCGGCCTCGCGACAGTGCGGATGCACACAGCGGCTGCCGCGAGCGGCGCTCGGATACCCGGGCTCAGCGCGGCGAGAGCGGCCCTGCTCCGCGACCACCTGGTGGCTCTCGGCGAATCCAATCTGACCGGGCTGTGAGCGCCGGGAGCCAGCTCCCGGCAACCAGCGGTTGGCACCGGCTCCACCCTCTGTCACCCGTGATCCGGGCCGGTCGTGCCCTGATCGGACTTGCCGTGATCTTCGCGGGGTCCCTCCTCAACACCGCCCACAGCGGCCGGGGTGGGTTCTACGGCCACGCAGCGGTGGCCGTCTTCCTGATCGGTCTCGGCTTTGCCTCCTGGCTCGTCACCCGTTGGCGCCTGCAGGATGGTGTCCTCAGGATCGAGACCGGGCTGATTCGCCGTCAGTCATTGCGGTTCCCACTCACCCAGGTCCAGGCCATCGACACGGTTCGGCCGGGGTTGGCCAGGCTCTTGGGGCTGGCCGAGCTGCGGCTGCGAATGGGCGGTTCAACGGGCGGTTCGGGCCGGCTCGCCTACCTGACAGCAATCGAGGCGGAGCACCTTCGAGACGAGTTGCTGACGCTCGCTCGGGGGGCCGGCGAGGCGCCGGTCCCGAGCAGTGAGAACTTGCTGGTCTCGGTGCCGACCGGTCGCCTGATTGGTTCGATCCTGCTGAGCGTTCCCACCCTGATCGCCGCGGGGGTGATCATCGGGCTGGGAATCACGGCACTTGCCGCGCCGGCAGCTGCTTGGGCCGTGGTCGGCTCCAGTGGAGCGGCCGGTCTTGGCCTGGCCAGGGTCCTCTGGGGGCGCTTCAACGGCGGCTACCGGCTGACGGTGGCGCAAGCGCCCGACGGCCTTCGCGTTCGCTCAGGCCTGGTGACCACCACCGCCGAGACGATCCCGCGCGGCCGGGTCCAGGCGATCCGGATGGTCGAACCGCTGCTCTGGCGCCCGCTGCGCTGGTGCCGCGTGGAGGTCGACGTGGCAGGCCGGCAGGGGCAGCATGGCGAGGGTTCCGACGAGGGCCGGCAGCTTCGGGCGGTTCTGCCGGTGGGAAGCAGAGCGGAGGCCGAGCGTCTGCTCAGTCACATCCTGCCCGACGCACCCCTCCCTGGAGACGGCCCGCCGGAGCGGGCGCGGCTCAAGAGCCCGCTCCGCTTTCGCAACCTGGGCTGGGGCAGTACTGACACGTGCGCGGTGACCACCACGGGTCGCTTTGCCCGCGTGACCGCTTGGGTCCCCTTGAACAAGGTGCAGAGCCTGCGGCTGGTCCAGGGGCCGATCCAGCGCCGGCTCCGGCTGGCAACCATTCACCTTGACACCGCGGGGAGGAGTGTCCATGCCGCGCTCACGGACCGGGACTCCGGCGAGGCAGATCGGCTGCTGCCCGAACTGATCGCGAAGTGTCGGAAGGCCCGCCAGGTTGATCTCAAAGGACCTCCTCGGCACCCACGAACTTCGCCAGTTCCCATCCAGCTCCTGCGAGAGGACGCCTAGGCGCCGGGCCTCGCCTAGGCTTAAAGGTCGCCGCCCGACTAAGTGGCCGTTACCGTCCATTAGGCCTCGGCCGCCAGCCGCCGCGCGATCAAGGATCGCTCCGCTGGGTTGGCGGTCAGCTCCAATGCCAGGCTGTCAGCGTTGGCAGCCTCCTCCTCGCGTCCCAATGCGCGCAGCATCACCGCCCTCGTGGCGTGGAGAAGGTGGTAGCCGGAGAGTTCCTGCGCGAGGGAATCGAGCTCGGCCAGGGCAGCGCTGGGGCCGAGGACCCAGCGCAGCGCGATGGCCCGGTTCAGCCTCACCACCGGAGTGTCGAGCTGCTCCAGCAGGAGCTCATAAAGGACGGCGATCTGAGGCCAGTCGGTCTCCTGCCAGGTGCGAGATTCGGAATGGACCGCGACGATTGCGGCCTGAAGCTGGTAGGGGCCTGGCCGGCGGAAGGTGGCCGCGCGAGCGATCAGGCGGCCGGCGGCGGCGATCCCCGGCCCATCCCACAGCGTCCGATCCTGATCCTCGAGCAGCACCAATTCCCCACCGCTGTCGAATCGTGCCGCCGCCCGCGCCAGGTGCAGCCTCATCAATGCCAATAGCCCGAGGGGCTCCGGTTCGTCCGGCACCAGCCTCACGAGGAGGCTGGCCAGCCATTCCGCGTCGCGCGCCAGGTCGCGGCGTTCAGGTAGCTCGGGGCCGCTCGACAGGTATCCCTCGTTGAACATCAGGTAAAGGACGGCGAGGACCTCCTCGAGGCGCTCGCGGAGGCGGTCCGGAGCCGGCACTCGGTAGGGGATATGGGCCTCGACGATCTTGCGCTTGGCGCGAACGATTCTCTTCGCCACCGTTGCCTCGGGGACCAGAAAGGCGTGCGCGATCTGGGCTGTGGTCAGCCCCGCCACAGCCCGAAGCGTGAGTGCCACCTGGGCATCACGGGCAAGCGACGGGTGGCAGCAGGTGAAGATCAGCCGGAGCCGGTCTTCCGGCTCATAGCCGGCGGCTGGAGGCGGCTCCGAGGCGACGAGAAGGGTCAGCTTCTCGCGCAGGCGCGTGTGCCGGCGGGCGCGATCGATTGCCTTGCGGCGAGCGGTCGACATCAGCCAGGCACCGGGCCGCTCGGGCAGGCCGTCGCGAGGCCAGTGCTCGAGAGCTTCCACGATCGCGTCCTGCACAAGCTCCTCAGCAAGATCGAAGTCGCCGAGCAGACGCACGAGGGCTCCGATGAGTCGCGGCGCCTCATCTCGAAAGACTGCCGCGACAGCGTCTGTCGCCGCTACATTGCCGGCGAGTGGTCCACGCAGGGCCGCACCTCGACCAGGCCGCCTCCGGGCCAGGCCTTGGCGATTTCAATGGCTTCGTCGAGGTCGGCCGCCTCGATCACCGCAAACCCGCCGACGGTCTCCTTGGATTCGACAAATGGCCCGTCCGTGACGATCGGCCTGCCGCCATTGAACCGGATGGTGGTCGCCGATCGGACGGGCTGCAGCTCCTCGCCGCTTTTGAACTTGCCACTCTGGCCGAGCTTGTCGAACCACTCAGTGATCCGGGCGTAGACCGCCTGCCCTTCGGGCGTCTGCGACATCCCTTCGCCGCCATCGATGAACATGAGCATGTATTTCATTTCGAATTGCACCTCCTTGTCGATACGACGAACGAATTGAACAAGGATGGACATCTTACGAAAGATTGAAGCCCCGCCCGGGCGGGGCCCTGTCGATTTCGAAGGTTGCCGTTCGTCGACCTCTATGAATGCAGGCGGCGACCACGCCTGCGGTGGCGGCAACTCATCAACCGAACAGGAGAAGTGAAGTGGCCAATTTCCTACTCATCTACAACGGCGGCCGGATGCCTCAGGGCGAGGTCGAGCAGGCTCAGGTGATGCAGGCCTGGGGCGCCTGGTTTGGCAAGCTTGGCGATGCGGTGGTCGACGGGGGCAACCCATTCACGCCAACATCGAAGACCATCAACGCTGATGGCACCGTGCGTGATGGCGCCGGTTCGGCCAGCGGCTATTCGGTCATCAAGGCTGACTCGCTCGACGACGCGGTCGCCAAGGCAAAGGGCTGTCCGGTTCTCGAGGGCGGAGCGAGCATATCGGTTCACGAGACATTCCCAGCCATGTAACACAGGGAGATGGGAGGCCATCGAGGATGGCCTCCCATCGCACCTTCACCCAGCCCTGCCACCCGCGCCCTGGTCCAAACGGAACAGGGAATTGAAGGTGGTGCTGGTGCCGTCCACACGAAGTAATCGTTGAAGGCGCTGCCCACAATCAACCCATGTGGTTGTTCTGCGCAGGATGTGCCTGTGATCTTGGCAGTGGACCGGTCTTTCGAGCCGGCTGGGCCTACTGCAGCCTGACCTGTGCCCGCGAACCGGGTAGTCGCCTGCGCGAGCCGCCGATCACCGCAGGGCCTGCGGTGGGTGCGGTCGTGGCGGGG
>CAXMLP010000184.1:0-1998 GCA_964194225.1 uncultured bacterium
CTGGAGTCGATGAAGATGGAGATCCCGGTCGTGGCTCCCCGCTCGGGAACGGTGAAAGAGATCCGCGTGAAGGAGGCCGAGGTCGTTAAAGAGGGGCAGGTGCTCGCCGTCATCGAGTAGATTCGGCGTGCCTCTGGCTTCGAGTCGTCTCCCGGAGGGCCACCTTCTGCTGGACGTTCGCTCAACCGCTTAGGGAAGCCGCCTCTACTCGATGCTGCCGGCCGTTCCGCCATACTCGACCGCCAGATGAAGGGCACCGAGCACCTCCTCCAGTACCGCAGGCTCGGTGATCGCGTGGCCACATTGACTGACGAGCGGAGTCATATCGAGCTGCGCCTGGCCGGCGACGAGGCCACTGAGCGCGCCATCGCAGAGGAGGCCGCCGCCAAGGAGCGGCGCGACGCTTTCGCGCGCGATCTGAGGGCGATGGAGCTCGACGTCGAGAGCCATCGGGCAAAGATGAAAAGTCACGACCGCGAGTTGATGAGCGGTAGGATCCGCAGCCCCTCCGACCTGACCCGGATGAGCGCGGAGGTTGAGCACATGAAGGCCAGCATCGGAGTGGAGGAGGACGGGGAGCTGGAGTTGATGGCCTCGCTGGAGGTGGCTGACAAGGAGCTGGCCGACGCCCGCGGGAAGCTCGCGGCGGCGCGCGCTGCGGTCGTCGCGGCCCGCCCTGGACTGGAGGCCCGCCTGCAGGTGATCGCCGCGGAGGTGGCCGACCTGGAGCTGGAGCGCGAGGGCCTCTGGGCCGAGGTGCCGGAGCCGGCGCGGGCAGCCTTCAGGAAGCTGAGCCGGGTGCCCAACCCGGTGGTGGCGATGGTTGCCGGGCAGTGCGAGGGATGTCGGGTCAGGCTGACCGCCAACGAGCTTCAGCAGCTGAGGCGCGGTGAGCGGTTCACCTGCCAGAACTGCAACCGGATCCTGGTTCTCTCCTGAACCTGGCCCGCACTCCGGCTTGAAGACCCTCCGGCTCTACACCGACGGCGCCGCCCGCGGCAACCCGGGTCCAGCCGGTCTCGGCGTGGTTATCGAGGACGACCAGGGCCTCCGGCTGCGCGGCCTCTGTCGCTATATAGGGACCGCGACCAACAACGTCGCCGAGTACCTCGCCCTCATCGAGGGGCTGGCGGCGGTCAGCGAATGGAAGCCGGACCGGGTGGAGGTGTTCCTCGATTCCAAGCTGGTCGTCGAACAGATGAAGGGCGCCTACCGCGTCAAGAATGCCGGCCTTGCGCCCCTCTTTGTTCGTGCGCGGGCGCTCATGGACCAGCTTCCGATGGTCGCCATCAGCCACGTTGCCCGCGAGAAGAACAAGGGCGCCGACGCGCTCGCCAACCGGGCGATCGATGAGTGGCAGGCGCCAGCTGGCGGAGCAGGGCGTGAGCCCGTCGAACCTCAGCAGATGGTCAGGTAGTACCGGCCGAAGTCCGAGTTGCTGCCGGGTGAGGCAGCGAGGGCGTAGACGCCGGCCGGCAGCGCCGGGGGCGCGATGGTGATCTGGTAATCCTGTGTCTCCCCCGGCTGGAGCAACCGGATCAGCATCGGGCAGGCGACCTGGGGACGCGTGCGCGTCCAGGCCGGCTTGCCGCCGGCGTCCAGGAGGCTGAGGGCGGGACCGCCGCAGATGAGGTCCTGGGCACCCGCGCAGGGTGAGCTCGTGGAATTGACCGCGACGACCGTGACTGGGATCGGAGCCCCTGGCGCGAAGCTCCTGCCGGAGGCGGCGATCGTCTCCGTGGGACAGGCCGCCCGAGGGCTGACGTCGGGCGGCAGCGCCGCTGCGCAGGGGCCCGACCCAGCCGCCGAACCGCAGGCGAGGAGGAGGCCCAGGAGGGGAACCGAGAGCAGTTTCAGAAAGTGGGTCATTTCGGAGGAGCTAACGCAGGAGTGCGTCGTGGGTATCATTCCTCCTGAGTCGAGATGGACGGACGGCCGCCGGGCGCGCGTCGCGCCAGGAGGAAAGTCCGGGCTCCGCAGAGCAGGGCGCTGGGTAAC
>CAXMLP010000185.1:0-6415 GCA_964194225.1 uncultured bacterium
GATCCGGAACGGCTGGCGGCGGTGTTTCGGGAACGCCCCGCGCTGCATCGATTCCCCGGTTCGATGGCCAAACGGGTGCAGGAGATGTGCCTGGCGGTGGCCGATCGTTTCGGCAACGATGCCGCGCGCGTCTGGAGCGAGGCGCGCACCGGTGACGAGCTGGCAGCCAACCTGCGCAGCCTGCCCGGCTTTGGCGCTCAGAAGGTGAGCATCACAGTCGCCGTGCTGGCCAAGCGCTTCGGAGTTCGGCCGCGGGGCTGGCAGAAGCACGCCGCCACCTGGCACTCGATCGCGGACGTCGATTCGCCGGAGTCGATGGTGCACGCCAAGGATGTCAAGCGGGCGATGAAGGCCGCTCCGAAAGCGGACTGATTCCCGGCGCCGCCCACTTCCGGCCCCTGCCGGCACGGTCGGCAGCGTCGCCTCCGTCGGCCAGGCCGGCGATTTTGGTAGAGTTGCCCCTCCGCGCCCGGACCGGGAGAGTCTCGGGGCGAGCCGCCAGTCGAGCCGAGAAGCGATAGAACAGATGAGCTGCACACCCTCAGCAGAGGAAACGCGCGAATACGCGCGGGATTATTCCCTGGTACCCGTCTATCGCGACCTTCTCGGCGACATGCTGACCCCGGTTCGCGCCTACTCTCTGCTCTGCCCGCCCGGGACGCGCGGCTTCCTGTTGGAGAGCGTCGAGGGCGGTGAGCGGCTGGCGCGCTACTCCTTCATCGGCTACCAGCCGTCGCCTTTCGAGGTGGGGGAGGGCGACCCGCTGCCGCGCCTGGCCGAGATCACCAGCGCACGGGTGGCGCCGGTCCCCGGCCTGCCACGCTTCCATGGCGGTGTCGTCGGCTACCTCTCCTACGAGGTTGCTCGCCAGTTCGAGAACCTTCCCGCTGCCGGGGGGCCGGCTCCCGACCTACCGGAAAGCGCATTCCTGCGGGCTGAGGACCTGGCCGTCTTCGACCATGTCACGCATCGGCTTCGCCTGCTCACCATCCACAGGCCGGACCGGGAAACCTATGCGGAGGCCTGTGGGCGCCTCGATCAGATGGAAGGGATGCTGGCGCGCGAGCCGGAACCGCCGGCTTCCCGGCCGGCGCCGGCCGCCAACGGCTGGCAATCCAACCTGTCCCGGGGCGCCTACTGCTCGATGGTGGAGGCGGCCCGCGAGGAGATCCATGCGGGTGAGGCCTTCCAGGTCGTTCTGTCCCAGCGCTTTCGAAAGCCGCTCCACGCCCGACCGTTGGACGTGTACCGCTGCCTGCGCGCGCTGAATCCGTCGCCCTACATGTACTACCTCGACCTGGGGGACGGCAGGCAACTGGTCGGCACCTCGCCCGAGGTCCTGGTCCGCGTCGAGGGGAGCAAGGTGAGGGTCAGGCCGCTGGCGGGCACCCGGCCCCGCGGAGCTGACCCCGAGACGGACGCCGCCCTGGAGAAGGAGCTCCTGGCCGACGCCAAGGAGCGGGCTGAACACGTGATGCTGGTTGACCTGGGCAGGAACGACGTCGGCCGGGTCGCCCGCACGGGCTCAGTCAAGGTGGACCGGCTGATGGACGTCGAGCGCTACTCGCACGTCATGCACATCTCCTCGACCGTCACCGGCGAGCTGGCCGAGGGGTGTTCCAGCCTCGACGCTCTCCGGGCGACCTTCCCGGCCGGCACTGTGTCGGGCGCACCCAAGATTCGCGCCATGGAGATCATTGCGGCGCTGGAACCGGACCGCCGGGGCCCCTACTCGGGCGCTCTCGGCTACATCTCCTTCGGGGGCAACCTCGACCTGGCGATCACGCTGCGGACGGTGGTGATCGCCGGCGGTGAAGCGTTCGTCCAGGCTGGCGCTGGAGTGGTGGCGGATTCGGTGCCGGAGAGCGAGTACAGCGAAACGTTGGCCAAGGCCGGGGTCCTCTTTGAGGCGATCCGGCAGGCCGAGGCGATGCCATGACGACGCGGGTGGTGGTGATCGACAACTACGACTCCTTCACGTACAACCTGGTCCAGATCCTGGCTGAAGAGGGGGCCGCCGTCACGGTCTCCCGCAACGACGAGACCTCGGTGGAGGCCCTCGGCAGCTTTGATGCTCTGATCATCTCGCCGGGACCCGGTGGGCCGGCCGAAGCCGGGGTTTCAGTCAGAGCCATCGCCGAGCTGTCCGGCCGGCTGCCGATCCTCGGCGTCTGCCTCGGGCACCAATGCCTCGCCCAGGCATTCGGAGGCGTGGTCCTTCGTGGCAGGCCCCGGCATGGCATGACAAGCTGGGTCCACCACGATGGCCGGGCGCCGTTCACGGGGCTCTCAGCTCCCTTCGAGGCCACCCGATACCATTCGTTGGTGGTCGAACGCGAGACGCTTCCCCACGAGCTGGAGGTCTCCGCCTGGACGGCCGACGGCGTCGTGATGGGTCTGCGCCACCGCAGCCACCGCACCTACGGTGTGCAGTTCCACCCGGAGTCGGTCCTCACGGTCGAGGGGCGACGCCTGCTCCGCAACTTCCTGAGGCTCGTCGCATGATCGACTCGATCTCGAAGCTGGTGCGGGGCCAGAGCCTGACCGAGGCAGAGGCCGGCGCGGCGATGGAGACGATCCTGCACGGGGACGCGACCCCCTCTCAGATCGCCGGATTTGTCATCGCGCTGCGAATCAGGGGCGAAACCGCTGAGGAGATCACCGGGTTGGCCCGGGCGGTGCGCGCCAACGCGACGCCCACCCACGTCGATGGCGCTGGTCTCCTCGACACCTGCGGCACGGGCGGAGACGCCATGGGGACATTCAACATCTCGACTCTGTCCGCGATCGTGGCCGCCGCCTGCGGCGCCCGGGTGGCAAAGCATGGCAACCGCGCAGCGTCATCTCAGTGCGGCAGCGCGGACGTGCTGGAGGCGCTTGGAGTGAGGATCGACCTCGGGCCCGAGGGAGTGGCCAGCTGCATCGCGGAGGTCGGGATCGCCTTCCTCTTCGCACCCATCTTTCACCCGTCATTCAAGTACGCGGCGCTCCCCCGGCGGGAATTGGGCGTCCGGACGGTGTTCAACGTGCTGGGGCCATTGTGCAACCCGGCCGGCGCGCGCCGGCAGGCTCTCGGGGTTGCGGACGGCGCCCTGGCCGCGCGCATGGCTGAGGTGCTCGAACGCCTGGGCGTGGAGCACGCTCTCGTGTTTCACGGCGCGGACGGGATGGATGAGCTGACCACCACCGGACCCTCGCGCGTCATCGAGGTCCAGGCTGGCCGTCGGACGGAATACATCCTCGAGCCCAGTGAGCTGGGGTTGGCCACCGCGCCGCTCGCCGCCATGCGGGGCGGCGGTCCCCAGGAGAACGCGGCGATCGCGCGGGAGGTACTGGCCGGGGCCAAGGGTCCAAGGCGCGACGTCGTGCTCCTCAACTCGGCGGCGGCGCTTCGTGCGGCGGGTCTGGCCGGTGACTTCAAGGAGGGCATCGGGCTTGCCGGCGAGGCGATCGACAGCGGCCGGGCGGGGCAGGTTCTCGAACGGTGGGCGGCGGCGAGCCAGGCGGTCCCGGTCTGAAAGCGACGATCCTCGAGGAGATCCTGGCCGAGACGCGGGCCGAGGTGGACGAACGTCGCCGGTTGGTCCCGCTGGAGCGCGTGGAGCGCCAGGTCGCGGCGGCCCCCAGCCCGCGGGACTTCGCGGCCGCCCTGGCAACCGAGGGGCTGGCGGTCATCGCTGAGATGAAACGCTCGTCCCCGAGCGCAGGCGACCTCGCCGGCGGCGGCTATCGCCCGTCATTGATCGCCGAGATCTACGAGAAGGCGGGTGCCGCGGCACTGTCCGTGCTCTGCCAGGGAAGCCGGTTCGGGGGCTCCATCGAGCACCTCGCACTGGCGCGGCGCGCGGTCCGGATCCCGGTCCTGCGAAAGGATTTCATCACCGATCCGTACCAGGTGTTCGAGGCGCGGGCGCACGGCGCCGATGCGGTGCTGCTCATCGTGGCCGCACTGGCCGAGGAGCAGCTGCGCGAGCTCCTGGCTCTCACGCACCGGCTCGGCATGGAGGCACTGGTCGAGATCCACACCACCCGCGAGCTGGATGTCGCGATCGCGGCCCGGGCCCGCGTCATCGGCATCAACCACCGCAACCTCAAGACCCTGAGCGTTGACACCGCCCTGACCGCCCGGCTCCGGCCGCGGGTCCCGGCGGGGATCCTGCTGGTCGCGGAGAGCGGCATCCGCGACGCCACCGACGCCAAGCGAATGCTCGCCGCGGGAGCCGATGCTGTCCTGGTCGGCGAGGCCCTGATGCGCTCCAGCGATCCCCACTCGCTGATTCGGCAGATGATCAGGCCCGAAAAGCCCCTGGCGCGATGACGCTGGTCAAGATCTGCGGCATCTGTGATGTCGAATCCGGCCTCGCCGCGGTCGAGAGCGGCGCGGACCTGGTCGGCTTCCATTTCTGCGATTCCGCCCGCCGGATCTCGCCCGAAGACGCGGTCAAGATCATCGATGAACTGCCCGACGGCCCGGCGCTGGTCGGCGTCTTCATCGACCAGCCGGCTCGCGAGGTGAACGCGATCGCTGAATTCCTGGGGCTCGACATCGTGCAGCTGCACGGCAACGAACGACCCGGTTTTGCATCCGAGCACATCGTGATGAAAGCCCTCAAGGTGAGGGATGGAGTGGTCCCCTCGGCCGACGGCTGGCCGGATCCCATCCTGCTCGACTCGTGGTCGCCAGACAGCCGGGGCGGAACCGGGCAGGTGTGGCGCTGGGAGGCCGCCGAGGCGCTCTCGGTGACGCGGCAGGTCTTCATCGCCGGCGGCCTCAATCCGGACAACGTCGCTTCTGTGATCCGACGGCTCCGCCCCCATGGCGTCGATGTCTCCAGCGGGGTCGAGTCGGAGCCCCGGGTCAAGGACCCGGAGAAGATCGCTGCCTTCATCGATGCGGTGCGCAATGAAGGGTAGGTTCGGCGTCTACGGCGGCCAGTACGTGCCCGAGACGTTGATGTCGCCGCTCGCCGAGCTGGAGACCGCCTGGCTCGAGGCCAAGCTCGATCCCGGCTTCCAGGCGCTCCTCGACGGTCATCGCCGCGATTTCATAGGACGGCCGACGCCCCTCTACTTCGCCGAACGGCTCTCCCAAAAGCACGGCAATCGCATCCATCTCAAGCGAGAGGACCTCTGTCACACCGGCGCCCATAAGGTCAACAACGCGCTCGGGCAGGCGTTGCTGGCCCAACGAATGGGCAAGCGCCGGATCATCGCGGAGACCGGCGCCGGAATGCACGGCGTTGCCACCGCGACCCTGTGCGCCCGGCTCGACCTCGATTGCACCGTCTACATGGGCCGCGAGGACATGCGCCGCCAGGCTGTCAACGTGAAGCGCATGCGGCTGCTCGGGGCCGAAGTTCGCGAGGTCACCAGCGGAACCATGACTCTGAAGGACGCGACCAGCGAGGCGATCCGGGACTGGGTCACCAACATCGCGACGACGCACTACATCATCGGCTCGGCGGTCGGTCCGCACCCCTATCCGGAGATGGTCAGGGACCTGCAGCGCGTCATCGGGGACGAGGCGCGCGCGCAGTACCTCGAGGCGGAGGGGCGACTGCCCGAGGTTATCGTCGCCTGCGTCGGGGGAGGATCAAATGCGATCGGCATCTTCACCGCCTTCCTGGGCGATGAGGAGGTCCGTCTGATCGGAGCCGAGGCGGGCGGCGGGGGCGTCGCCAGCGGTCTTCACGCTGCGACACTGGCGGCGGGCCGGCCGGGGGTGCTCCACGGAGCGCTCTCCTACCTGCTCCAGGATGAGAATGGCCAGGTGATGCCGACTCATTCGATCTCCGCGGGCCTGGATTACCCCGGCGTCGGACCGGAGCACTCCTACCTCAGGGACGCCGAGCGCGCCGAGTACCGCGCTGTCGAGGACGCCGAGGCGGTGGCGGCGCTGCGACTCTGCACGCGGCTCGAGGGCATCCTGCCCGCCCTTGAGCCGGCGCACGCCCTTCACGTCGCGGGAACCCTCGAGGGGCGGGTGCTCGTCTGCCTCTCCGGGCGCGGCGACAAGGATATGGACAATCTTCCCCCTGAGTGACGGGGCTCCGGAATGAGGGTGGCGTGGTTGGGCTGCGCCCCTTGCTGACGCGGAGCGACGGCAGCTCGGTGGGCCTGATCCCCTACCTGATGGCGGGTCACCCCGACCTGGCGCGCTCCACCCAGGCTGCCCGTTCGCTCGCCCAGCTCCCGATCGCAGCGCTGGAGCTGGGAATCCCCTTCAGCGATCCCCTCGCCGACGGCCCGGTGATCCAGCGGGCGGGCCAGGCTGCCCTGGAACAGGGGACCACCGTCGACGCCTGCCTGCGGATCGCGGCGGCGGTCGCCGGCTCGGTGCCGGTCGTGCTCATGACCTATGTCAATCCGATCCTGACCTACGGCCCGGAACGCTTCGCGGCGGCGGCGGCGGCGG
>CAXMLP010000186.1:0-2524 GCA_964194225.1 uncultured bacterium
ATGATCCGCACCAAGGGCGAGGCGGGCACCGGCAACGTCGTCGAGGCCGTCCGCCACATGCGCGCGGTCAACAGCGGGATTCGCCGCCTGGCCGGTATGAATTACGCCGAGCTTGTCCACGAGGCCAAGAACCTGGGCGCCCCCGTCGATCTCCTGGCCGAGTGCCAGAAGCTCGGCCGCCTGCCGGTCGTCAACTTCGCCGCCGGAGGCATCGCGACCCCGGCCGACGCGGCACTGATGATGCAGCTGGGGGTTGACGGGGTCTTCGTGGGATCGGGCATCTTCAAGTCCGGCGACCCGCTGAAGCGGGCCAAGGCGATCGTGGCAGCGACCACCTATCACGACCGGCCCGAGATCATCGCGGAGGTCAGCGAGGACCTCGGGGAAGCCATGGTCGGCATCGAGATCCCGACCCTTCCCAAAGAAGAGCTCCTCGCCTCGCGAGGCTGGTAGAAGATCCACCGCCGCTGATCGGGGTCCTGGCCCTCCAGGGGGCCTTCCGCGAGCACCTTCGGGCCTTCGCAGCCCTCGGTGCTCGGACTCGGCCAGTCCGCCTCACCGAGGACCTCGAGGGTCTCGACGGCCTGGTCATCCCGGGCGGCGAGAGCACCACAATGACGATGCTGATGGAGCGCATGGGTCTTTACGACGCGGTTGGCGCGGCTGTGCTGGGTGGGCTGCCCACCCTGGGCACCTGCGCGGGGATGATCATTCTCGCCACCACGATCAGCGACGGGATCGCCGGCCAGCGCGGCTTCGCAGCTCTCGACATCGCGGTGCGCCGCAATGGCTACGGTCGCCAGCTCGACAGCTTCGAAGGCCCGGTGCTGCTGCCCGGTGAGAGCGAACCGTTTCCGGGCGTGTTCATCCGCGCCCCGGTCGTGGACGACACCGGCACGACTGAGGTCATCGCCACACAGGATGGCCGGCCGGTCGGCGTTCAGAAGGGCAGGACGATGGCGTTCGCCTTCCATCCCGAGCTGAGCGGAGACGTCCGCTTGCACCGCCGCTTCCTGGAGCTGGTCCGCGGATGAGGAGCGTGCGGACAGCGAGCTTTCGCGACCTGGGTCGGATCGAGGAAATCCAGCGCGAGGGCGGCGGTGAACTCTCCGAGGTGGCCAACCGGGGGACCGTCCGCCTGTGGTCGCTGGTCAGCCAGACGCTCTCCAACATCCTTCCCGCGCTCTACAGCGAAACCCTTCTCTACGTCGTTGAGGAGGATGGCGTTGTCATCGCCTTCATCCAGGCCTCGAATCGCCCCGCGGCGATCGGCCTCGCCGGTGCCACGACGCTCCAGGTGCTCAACTTGTGCGTCGCGCCTGAGGCTGACCCGGACGCGGCCGGCCGCGAGTTGGTGGATCACCTTGCCAACCAGGCCCTGCAGCGTGGCATCCACCGCCTCTTCGTCCGGCTGCCTTTGGAGGACAGGCTGGTCCCGCTCTTCCGCAAGAACAACTTCCGTCAATACGCGATCGAGCACGTGATGTACCACGACCTTGCCGCCGAGGAGTCCGGCGCCGATCCGCTGGGGCTGCGGCAGGAGCGGCGGCGCGACCACGCCCAGCTTTATCAGCTTTACCGCAAGCTGACGCCTCGCGGCATCGCCACAATCGAGGCACCAACCTTTCGGGAATGGCGCGCACTGCGGGGCGAATGGTTCGGGCATCATGCGACGCGCGGCGATTCCGACCAGCAGTTCGTCGTCGATCGAACCGAGATCGTCGGCTGGCTGCGGGTCCAGAAGAGCTCGTCCACCCGCCCCCACACGCTCAGCTTCATGGCTCTCCCGGAGGACCATCTGCCGGAGGAGCTGGTCGGCCATGCCCTGGCCCTTCTCAGCCCCACCCTGGGCCCGGTCTGGTCCAGCCTCCGTCACTATGATTCGCACATGATCGAGGCCCTTCGGGCTCGCGGGTTCGAAACGCTCATCACGCAGTCCCTGATGGTCAAGGAGTTGGCCCTTCGTCTCCCACTGCCAGAGAAGGGCCTGGTCCCCGCGTTCGGTTGATACCGGAGCGGTTGCCAGCGCCAGAGGCGTGGGATCCCGAGGTCGAGCTGCTGGCCCAAACCCTGCCCAATCACCTGTACCAGGCGCTGCACGACAGGATCGATCCCGCCGCGTTGCTCGAGATAGTCCTCGACCTCGGCCGGGAGGCGGAGGCGCGGGTGCCGGGTCGAGAGGTGCTGCTCAGCGATCGCCCGGTCACCACCGCTGACCTGGATTACGTGGCCACCCGGGTGGGCCAGTTCGGCGATGACAACCGAGCCGGCATCGAGCGAACGCTCCATCGCGTCTCGGCGATCCGCAACCGCGGCGGTCGCATCGTCGGGTTGACCTGCCGGGTCGGTCGGGCCGTGGGTGGAACTGCCGAGATCATCCGGGACATCGCTCTCACGGGCAAGTCGATCCTCCTGCTCGGCCGCCCGGGCATCGGCAAGACGACCATCCTGCGCGAGTGCGCCCGCCTGCTGGCGGACGAACAGCGTAAGCGCGTTGTCATCGTCGACACCTCGAACGAGATCG
>CAXMLP010000187.1:0-1968 GCA_964194225.1 uncultured bacterium
GACCGGCGGCTCCGAGCCGCCGGTCGCCGACCTGGAAATTACTTCTTCTCAGCCTTCTGAGCGGCCTTGAGGAGGCGGCTGCCCTCCTTCTCCATCTTCTCCGCGGCCTGGATCTCCTCCTGCCGGTTCTTTTCGAGCAGCTGCACGACCTTCGGCTGACCCATCAGCTGGGCGCCCTCGATGAGGTCGTTGTAGCTGACCATCTCGTAGTGCTCAACCTTCGCCGCCGCGCCCGTGATGGCCGCATCGCGAAGCTCCACCGCGGAGGTCTCCTGCATGACCTTCTGGCCCTCATTGACGATGCCCTGAGCGCCTGAGCAGGTCTGCCTCTTCGGCTCCAGACCGATCAGCTTGAACACCTGTTCCAAGTTCTTGATCTGGGTCTCGCTCTCCTTCATGTGGGTCTGGATGAGCGTCTGCAATTTCGGGTCGCCGGCATTCTGTCGCATCAGCCGCTGGCCTTCCAGGAACTGATGCTCGGCATCGTAGATATCGGCCAGCTCATGCTCGAACATGTCACGCGTTGTCTTCATTGCCACGGTTAAATAAATAACCTCCGTCTGGGTTCAATGTTGATAGCGACACTATCAAGAATATCAGGCACAGCGGTCCGGTTCTGAGCCGATCGAGCGCGGAGTCCCACCCGTGGTTCGCAGGCGTTTGATGGAATGCGGGCCGGTGAATCGGACTTCAATCTGAGCGTGATCGCGCGGTTTGCGGCCGGCCGTCTCCACTACGCCTGGATCGTTGGCGGGATCACCTTCTTCACCCTCCTGGCGGCGGCCGGGACGCGGGCGACGCCGGGAATCCTGATCGTGCCCCTCCAGCATGAGTTCGGCTGGAACCGGGCCGAGATCTCACTCGCGGTTTCCATAAATCTTGTCCTCTACGGAGCGATCGGGCCCTTCGCGGCTGCGTTCATGGCTCGCTTCGGACTGCGCAGGGTGGTGCTGTCCGCGCTCTCCTTCATGGCGATCGGCGTCGGTCTGACTGCCACGATGAGTTCGCTCTGGCAGCTCTACCTGCTCTGGGGAGTGGTGGTCGGGGTCGGGGCCGGCTGCATGGCGACCGTTCTCGCAGCCGTGGTCGCTAACCGCTGGTTTGTCGCCCGCCGCGGGCTCGTGGTCGGAGTGCTGACCGCGGCCGGAGCGACCGGACAGTTGATCTTCCTGCCGCTGCTCGCCAGCGAGGTCGTCTGGAACGGCTGGCGGGTGGCCTCGCTGACCGTGGCCGGAGCTATCGCGGTGGCGATCCCGGCGGTGTTTCTGTTCCTGCGCGACAAGCCGGCCGACATCGGCCTGCGCGCCTATGGCGCCACCGAGGCCGACGCTCCGAGCACGACCGGCAACCCGGTCAGCGCAGCGATCGCCGGCCTCAAGCTGGGACTGCGGACGCCGGCCTTCTGGTTCCTGGCCGGCAGCTTTTTCATCTGCGGCGCCACCACCAACGGGCTGATCGGAACCCACCTCATTCCCGCCTCGATGGACCACGGCATGTCCGAGGTGACCGCCGCCAGCCTGCTCGCGGTGGTCGGCCTCTTCGACATCGTCGGCACGGTTGTGTCGGGTTGGCTGACCGACCGCTGGGACAGCCGGTGGCTGCTCTTCTGGTATTACGGGCTGCGTGGACTCGCCCTCCTCCTGCTGCCCTTCGTGCTCGAGTCCACGTTCTTCGGACTCATCGTCTTCATTGTTTTTTACGGCCTCGATTGGGTCGCCACCGTCCCACCGACCGTGGCGCTGTCCGCGGAGGTGTTTGGGCGCCAGCAGGGGACGGTCATCTTCGGCTGGGTGTTCGCGGCTCACCAGTTCGGCGCCGCCTCGGCCGCCTTCGCCGCGGGGGCGCTGAGAACTTGGTTGGGCGATTACCAGGTCACCTTCATCGCGGCCGGCCTGCTCTGCCTCATCGCCAGTGGCCTGGTGATTCGGATCAGGCGGACCGAGGTCCTTCCAAAAGTTGTGGGAAATC
>CAXMLP010000188.1:0-4276 GCA_964194225.1 uncultured bacterium
CCCGGGCCGCATCCATCACTGCATGCGCTGGCTGGGCGTGGCCCGGCGAGCGTTCGACATGATGTGCGAGCGAGCCCTCCAGCGGGAGGCTTTCGGCGGCAAGCTGGCCAAGCACCAGACGATTCAGAACTGGATCGCGGACTCGGCCGCCGAGATGTCCGCGGCGCGCCTGATGACGCTGCACGCGGCCTGGATGATCGACAAGCACGGCGCCCCGGCGGCTCGCAAGGAGATCGGGATGATCAAGTTCTTCGGCGCCAAGGTGCTCCACGACGTGATCGACCGCGCGATCCAGATCCACGGCTCCCTGGGCTATTCGAGCGACCTGCCGCTGGAGGAGATGTACCGCCACGCCCGGGCGGCGCGGATGTACGACGGCCCTGACGAGGTCCACCGCCAGTCGGTCAGTCGATACATCCTGAAGGACTACACCTCGCCCGACGGGTACCAGCCCCGCGAGCACATCCCGACGCGCAGCGACGCCGCGCGGCGCAAGTTCGCCAGCCTGCTGGAAGCCCATACCGCGAATCTGTAGACAGGCGGCTTGGACCGGTTAGGGTTTGCTCCCGTGATTCGGGAGTTCCACCGCTATGTGCGCGTGGGCGGCCTCAAGGTCCGGTACCTGGACCAGGGAGACGGTATACCCGTCGTGCTGCTGCACGGGATCGGCCACTCGCTGCGCGTCTGGGGCCGGGCGATGCCGGCGCTGGCCGCGGCCGGCTACCGTGCCATCGCGATCGACACGCCCGGCTTCGGTTACAGCCAGCAACCGGCGGCGGTCTGGTCGCAGGACGACCTGGTCACCTTCCTCGACCAGTTCATGGACACCTTCTACCTGTCTCACGCCAGCGTGGCGGGGCATTCGCTGGGCGGAGCCTTCGCGGCCATCTATGCGCTCCGCCGGCCCGAGCGCGTGGGCAAGCTGATCCTGGCCGCTCCCGCCGTCGGCCCCGACGTCAACCCCGCCCTGCGCATCCTGACCCTGCAGGTGGCGGGCGGTCTCCTGCGTCCGGTCGCCCTTCGCCAGGTCTTCGCCCTGATGGCGACCGAGTGGGACGAGGCGGTGCTCGAGGAGGAGCTTCGCGACGCCCAGCGCTGGATGTCCGATCCCGCGGCACGGGTCTACTTCTGGGAGCTGCTCCGCTCGGCTCTCCGGCTCCGCGGCGTGCGTCCCGAGCACCTCATCCTGGCGCGGCTGCCCGAGCTCCGCTCGCCGGTGATGGTGGCCTGGGGCAGGCGGGACCAGGTCCTCCCCTTCAGCAATGTCGAGAAGATCAAACGCATGCTGCCCGACGCTCGCTACGAGATCTATGAGAAGGCCGGCCACATGATCACCTACGAGGAGTCGGAGCGCTTCAACGCGACGATGATCGACTTCCTGCAGCGAGGCTGAAGGGAAATGCCGGCCATGATCGTCTGCCCCCAGCCGCTCGCCGCCGAGGCCGGGCTCGCGGTGCTCAGGGCCGGCGGCAATGCCGTCGACGCGGCGGTCACCACCGCCTTCTGCCAGGGAGTGCTCGATCCCCAGATGTGCGGGATCGGCGGCTCGGGAATGATGGTCGTTCACCGGCCCGGTGCAGAGATCGAGGTGATCGAGTTCCACGCCCGCGCCGGCGGGCAGGTGCGTCCTGACATGTGGGAGCGAATCTTCGTCAGGGAGGCCGCCGACCGGTACAACTTCGTCGTCGAGGGCGGCGTCAACGACGCCGGCCACCAGAGCGTGGGAATCCCCGGCACGGTGGCCGGGCTGGCGCTGGCGCTGGAGCGACACGGGACCATCGGCTGGGCGGAGGCGATCGCGCCCGCGGTTGGGCTGGCGCGGGCCGGTTTCCCGGTCTCCGCCGCCCTGCGCGCGTCGTGGACCAGCGAGGTGAACCCGGATCAGCTCCCGATGGCCCGGCGGATCCAGGCCACCGAGCCGGCCCGGCGGCTCTACACCAACGATGGGGAGGTGAAGGGACTCGGGGAGCTGCTCATCCAGGAGGATTACGCCCGGACGCTCGAGATCCTGGCCCGGGACGGCGCGGCGGCCTTCTACCGGGGCGAGATCGCGGCTGCAATAGCCGAGGACTTCGCTCGGCACGGCGGCTTCATCACCCTTGAGGACCTGGCCGGCTATCGCGCCGAGGTCCGCAAGCCGCTTGAATCCACCTATCGCCAGCTTCGGGTGATCGCGCCCGGGCCGCCGGCGGGGGGACTGCCCCTCCTGCAGATGCTCAACTTCCTCGAGGGCTTTGATCTTGCCCGCCTCGGCTGGCCCAGCGTCGAGGCCGCCCGCCTCCGCGTTGAGGCGATGGGCTGGGCGTTCGCCGACCGCGAGCGTCATCTCGCCGATCCCAGGTTCAGCCAGGTGCCGGTCGATAGATTGCTCACGAAGGGATACGCGGCGGAGGCGCGGCGGAGGGTTGCCGCCGGCGAGAGGTTCGCGGGGCGCCCCCCGGTCGAGTCGCCGAGCACCACCCACGTCTGCGTCGTCGACCAGGCGGGCGGCGCCGTCTCGCTGACCCACACCCTGGGCAGCTCGAGTGGCGTTGTCACCGCTGGGCTCGGGTTCGGCTACAACAACTACCTCAACTGCTTCGATCCCCGGCCCGGCCGGATGAACTCGATCGCTCCCGGCAAGACGAGGATCACGATGATGGTGCCGACCCTCCTCTTTCATGGCGACCGGCTCCGAGCCGTCGTCGGCGCACCCGGTGGAACCAAGATCGTGACCGGGGTCCTCCAGACCATCCTCAACTTCGTGGACCACGGCATGACCCCCGTCGAGGCGGTCTCGGCGCCTCGGGTCGACTACCAGGCGGACATCGTGCAGGCGGAGGGCCGGATTCCCAATGCGGTGCTGGAGGGCCTGCGCTCGGCCGGGTACGACGTCAACCGGAGACCACAGAACTACGACTGGTACTTCGCCCTGGCGCAGCTCATCACTGCATCACCGGACGGTTCCCTGCGGGGAGCGGCAGACCCGCGCAAGGACGGCGGCACCGCCCTGGGGCTGCCCTAGCCGGGGGTCATCCCCCGGACCCAGTTCGAGCCGAACTGGCGCACGACCGCCTCCGAATCCATCTCGATACCGACGCCCTCGCTGAGCAGCGGTTGAAGGATGACGTGCAGCATGATCGGGCCGGCGAAGGACTGGAGGGCGGCCAGCGGGTGCATCGGCCGCAGCGTCCCCGCCGCCATCTGACCCAGCACGTAGGCGCCAACTGAATTCATCAGGCCGGGCAGCACCTCCTCCAACAAGGTCTCGCGAACTTCCGGGCTGAGGCTGCTCGCCTCCATGAGGAGGGGCCGGACGACCCCGAAGTTGGCGGACACCACCCGCCAGGCTGCCACCGCCAGCTCGGGCATCACCTCTGCGGGCGGTTGGCCCGCCATCCGGTCCATCACTCCGGCGATCGAGGCCAGAGGTGAGAAGCGGCGGACCATCGCCCTGAAGAGCGCGGCCTTCCCCGGGTGGAGGCGGTAGAGGCTGGCGCGGGAGATCCCCGCCCGCTCCGCCAGCTCGTCCATGCTCAGGCGGGCCAGGCCATCCCGAGCGAGCAGGCGGCCGGCCTCGTCCAGCACCGCGTCGGCGGTCAGCCGGTCGGGCTCCAACTCGAGCTCGGCGAGCAACCGCTCGCGGGTGCCGAAGAGGCGATGGAAGGTCGCCCTCGACACCCCCGCCGCCGCGACGATCTCGGTGACCGAGGGCCGGCCACCCGCGGCGAAGCGGGCGCGGGCGGCAGACTCGATGCGGGCGCGGGCCGATCGAGCCGGAGGTGGCGAGGCTTCAGTTCGAGTCAATTCCGCCCCGGGATATATCACCTGAGAGCCGATTGGGGCAGGTAGATTGTTGAGATGAGGAAGGTTCCCCTCGCGGAAGGGCAGCGCCAGACCGAGCCGCGGCGGCTCGTCTGGCAGGCGATCAGCGATCTCGGCGCCCACTGCACCGCTGATGAGATCGCCGAAAGGTTGCAGCTGGAGCGGCCCGGCTTTCCCCGCTCGACGGTGTACCGCGCTCTCGAGGCTTTCACCGTGTCCGGTGCCCTGCTGCCGGTGCGGCTCGGGGCGGGAGCCACTCGCTACGAGGTCGCTGGTGAGAGTCACCAGCACGCGATCTGTGAACGCTGCCACGGCATCCAGCACGTCGAGGATTCGCTGGTGAGAGAGCTGGAGGCGCATCTCGCCGATCGACATCATTTCCAACCTCGCCGGACGGAGGTCCTGGTCATCGGAACCTGCGCCGGTTGCTCCGGCGGCGAGCAGCCGGCGGTGGCGAGCCGGCGGAACCTGG
>CAXMLP010000189.1:0-4487 GCA_964194225.1 uncultured bacterium
AGGAGATCTCGATGACCTTCTTCACCCGGCTGGTTGGAATGATCTGCTGGATGATGATTCGCTCATTTCGGCCCAGCACGGACTCAATGGTCTGGCGGACCTTGCCGATCTCGACGCCGAGGTTCCCGAGAACCTTGGCGGCCAGGCCCTCCCCTTCCCTCAGCAGCCCGAGCAGAAGGTGCTCGGTCCCGATGTAACTGTGATGCGACCTTTCAGCTTCTTCCTGCGCGAGCGTCAGCACCTTCTTGGCGCGCTCTGTGAATCTCTCGAACGGATACAAAGTGGTTTATCTCCTTTGACCTTGGGGCTGCTTCGCGGGGTGGAACCAGCACCTCCTCACGTGAGATCCGAGAATGGACTGCGCAAGAGCCGTATTGGAGTAACTATAACCCCGCCCCCACGCCCTTCCATTCCTCATTCGCCCTCTTTGTGAAGCGCCCATTTCAAGCTGGCGAGAGAGTCGGAGCCAGCTTCCCATCGCGGTTGGCGACGCTGTTCCCGCCAGCGCTACCAGCCCTCAGCGCCGGCCTGATCCCACTTCTCTTCATACCCATTTCGGTCGATGCCTATGTGCTGCCTCGGGCCGCGCTGGTGATCGTGATCGCAAGCGCTGCGGCGCTGATCGGGATCTGGTCCAGGCGGGGCGGCCGGCCCGGGCTGGGAGAGCTCGGCCCGCTCGCCCTCGCGGTGGCCGTCGCCGCGCTCGTGGCGACCGCCTTCTCCGTCTCGCCCACCCTCAGCTTGATCGGCAGTTACGGTCGCTACGAGTCCCTGCCGATGAGGCTCGCCTACCTCCTCCTGTTCTGCCTGCCGGTCTGGACCTTGCGAACCGCCAGGCAGCGCTGGTGGACGGTCACCTTCTACCTGGTGGGCTGCACCATTGTCTCGCTCGAGGCGATCCACCAGGCCCACACCGGTCTCCCCCCGCGACCAGACGGCAACCTCGGCCACGCCAACCTTCTCTCCGCCCTGCTCGCCATGGCGGTGCCGCTTGTCGTGGTCAGGGCCTTGCGGTCCCCCGCCTGGACCCTCTGCCTGCTACCCCTTGGCACGGCCCTGGTGACCACGTCCTCGCGCTCGGGCTGGTTGGGCGCGTTGGCCGCGGTCACGGTGCTGGTACCCCTTCTGACGGCTTCGGCGAGGGCGCGCCGACTCACCCTCGCCGGCGCCGGGCTGGCGATCGTGGCCGGGGGAGTCCTGATCGTGGCCTCCCCATTGGGCCGGCTGCACTCGGACACCGGGGCGGCACGGCTCCATGTCTGGAGCGATTCACTCGCGATGATTGCGGCCAGACCCATCTTCGGCTGGGGCCCGGAAAGCCAGGGCCTGGTCCTGGGGAGCTTCCTTCGCGGCGACTGGGAACCGGGCGTGACATTCGATCGCATTCACCAAATGGGCCTCGACCTCCTCGCCACCCAGGGGCTGGCGGGCCTCACCGCGGCGGCGCTCTTGTGGGGCGCGTGGGCCCTCGGTTGCTGGCGAGCCACCTGGCCGCAAACCAAACCTTCGCGAGAGGGCACCGACCGTCGCCACGAGCTGGCCGGGCTGCTGGGCGCGTGGGCCGGCTACCTGGTCGTCGCGTCACTCAACTTTGACTGGCTTGCCGCCACCGCGCCGCTCTGGCTGCTGGCCGGTGTCGCCTGGGCCGCGGTGCGGTCCGTGGACGCCGCAGGCGTGCCCGATGACACCGATCTGATGGCAGCCCGGCGGGGTGGCTCCCGCGTCCTCATCGCCGTGGCGGCAAGCCTGGTCCCGCTCTCGGCGATGGTCGGGCTGGCGGCTCTACCTCTCGCCGCCGACCTCGCCTACTTCCGGCGGGACGCGATCTCGGCGACCCATCTTGATCCCCTTCAACCCCGCTACCACCAGGCGCTGGGCGAGCAGTTGGCGGGCCAGAACCAGGCTGCCCAGGCGGTCATCGAACTGGAGGCTGCCCGCCGCCTCGGCAACAGCGACTCCTCAGCCTTGGTCTCGCTGGGCGACGCCTACGCCGCGCTCGGGGATCGCCCCCGGGCGCGCGCGGCGTACGAAGCTGCCCTGAAGCTGAACCGCTACGACCCGATCGCCGCCCGGCGCCTCGCCGAATAGGGCCTTGCCAAGTAGGGGCCAAGGGGACCCCGCGCCGCCGAAACTCCGGTCGAGTTTCGGCTACTCCTCGTCTTCCAGGTCGCCATACTCAGGCTCCCGACGTTCGCGGCTGACGTAGCCCGCGGGGGGGTTGGTGAGTTGTTTCAGGCTCAGCGAAATCCGGCGTCGCGCGGTGTCGACGCCGATGACCTTCACCTGGACCTCCTCGCCCACCTTGAGTACATCCTCTGTCTTCTCGACGTGATCCCAGGAGAGCTCCGAGATGTGAAGCAGGCCTTCGATGCCCGGCACAATCTGGAGGAACGCCCCGTACTTCTTGGTCTTGGTGACGGTCCCACTGACGATCGACCCGGCGGGCAGGGCAGCCACCACCTGCTCCCAGGGGTCCTGCTGGAGCTGGCGAAGGGACAGCGAGATGCGACTTTGGTCCGCATCGAGCTTGATCACCTTGACGGAAACCTCGTCCCCGACCTGGAGCACATCAGATACCTTCGAGACTCGGTCCCAGGACAGCTCGGAGATATGGATGAGGCCATCGGCTCCGCCGATGTCGACGAAGGCGCCGTAGGTGGTCAGGCCCGAAACCGTGCCTTTTACGGTATCGCTCACAGCGAGCCGTCCGAAGAGGTCGTCGCGCCGGCGGGCGCGGTCCTCATCTTCAGCGGCCTTCTGGCTGACGATCAGCCGGTTCCGCTTGCGATTTACCTCCAGGATCTTGACCGGAATGTGCTGACCCACCAGCTGCTCCAGGTTGCCGGAGTAGGCCCGCGCCACCTGTGAGGAGGGCAGGAACCCGCGCAGACCCAACACATTGACGATCAGCCCACCCTTGTTCTGCTCTCTGACCTCGGCATCCATCACCTCGCCCGCAGTCTGCTTGTCAGCAGCTGTGAGCCAGGTGGTCTCCGCCCGCGCCCGGCGCAGGCTGAGCACGACGTTGCCCTCTTCGTTCTCCGACTGGAGCACGAAAACCTTGATCTGATCGCCAGGCTCGAGGTCGACCGAATCGGCCTCCCCACGGAAGCCGAGCTCCTTGTTGGAGATGACACCCTCAGCCTTGGCGCCGACGTCCACGAGGACCTCGTCCGGATCAACACGGACGACGACACCGTCGACTATGTCACCGTGGTTGAGAGTCCGAAATGCTTCCTCTTCGAATTGGAGGTAGTCCTCCATGGTCAGCATCGGATTCGCGGACGAGGTCTCCTCATCCACGGCCGAGGTCTCCTTTTCCTCGGTCAATAGCGCGCCTGTCTCTTTGCTCAAAGAGATAACCCCCTAAAAGTATTGGTGTGGTCTTGGTCGTCAGTGAATTGTTGCCGCCAAAACGAAACCCCATTCTACCTCGGCAGGCGTATTTAGAAAAGTTCACCGAGGAGATGGTTGTCGATTCAGTCGGGTTCGGCCGGCCCGAACCTCGAGCAGGGCGAGGCGGCCGGGCGTCCTGAAGTCGGCGGTCGTCATGAATGCAGTTCCACTCGGTCGCTGCCGGCTAGCCGGTCAGCGCCACTCTGATTTCATCCCCCTTGGCCGGGTCAAGGCCCGCTTCGAGCGCCAATTCGAGGGTCGCCACAGCGAGAATACGGTAAACCCGAGCGGTTTCTGTCAGCCCGTGCCGGTCCAATTCGGCCAGATGCCGTTTCACAGCCGCCGGGTCGCCCCTCCGGATGGGGCCGATCAGAGCCCCGGTCAGCCCCTCGGCGGCGAGATTCTTGACCACACCCGACATCAGGGGCAGCAGGGCCGCCATGGCCTCCTCGCGAGTCCAGCCCATCGACTGCAACACTCCCGCCGACCGGCTGGTCAGGCCCACCAGAAGATTGGAGCTGAGGACGGCCGCGACGTGATAAAGGGCTCGCTGATCGTCCGGTACCCGGCGCGGCAGCCCACCAATATCGAGAGCGAGCTGGAAGAGACGATCGACGAGCGGTTCCTCTGACGCATCGATGGCAATCAGAGAGCCCTGGAAGGCATTGGGGGGCCGCTCGAATGGGAACGACTGGAACGGGTGGAACGAACCGACCGGGTGGCCCGCGCTGAGAATGTCAGCCAGCGCTCCAAGTGGCAGCGAGCCACTGACGTGAACCACCCGAGCGCCGAGCGGGAGGCGGCGGGAAACATTCAACGCCACCTCTGGCACAGCCGGGTCGGAGACTGCGATGAAGGCGACCTGAACCGCGGGCAGGGTGGGCGGCAGTTCCCTGCTCCCGATCAGCTCGCAGCGGTGCTGGGTGCCGGCGAAGGCGCGGGCCAGCGATCGGCCAAGGCGCCCGCGACCCGCGACCAGGAGGTCGATTAGGAGGCTGTGGAGCTGGAGGCCGCAGCCCTCGGTTCCTGGGCGAGCAGGCGATCGAACTCGGCAGCGTCGATCGTTTCAACCGTCTTGAGATGTTCGGAGA
>CAXMLP010000190.1:0-1914 GCA_964194225.1 uncultured bacterium
CGTCGGGGGCGTCGGGGTCATCTGGGGCGCGGTGATCGGCGCGGTCGGCATCACCGTCCTGCTGCAGGTCCTGCGGGACCTCTCGAGCCGGCCGGGATTGGATCCCCACGCGCCCGCGATCCTCCAGTACGCCGTCTACGCAGTGATCCTGGTGCTGGTCATGCTCTTCTCGCCCGAGGGTCTCTACCCGTCGGTCAGACGCTGGCTCGCCGGCCGGTCAGCGGCTCCAGCTGGCCTCGAGCCACCTCGCGACGGCGGCCACCCGGGCGTCGTCTCCGTACCGGCCGATGACCTGGATGCCCACCGGTAGGCCCTTGCTTGGCGCGGGGATGGTGACCACCGGCTGACCGGTCACATTGAAAGGACGTGAGAAGCGCGTCATCAGCGGCCGCACTCCCTCTGAATCGTCGATCCGCGGAGCCACCCGGGGTGTCGCCGGAACCAGGATCGCGTCGACGTCCTCCATCAGGTCCTCGACCCTGTCGGACAGCTCCTCACGCCGCTCCAGCGCGTCCAGGTACTCGACGGCGCTGACCTCGAGACCCCGGCGCAGGTTGGCCAGCACGTCCTTGCCGATCCGGTCGGCGTGGTGCTCCACCCGCTCACGATGGAGCTGCGCCGCCTCGGCGTTGAGGATCGATATACCGGGCGCGCCCAGCTCCTTCCAGGTGGGAAACTCGATCTCCGGCAGGCTCGCGGAGACCAGTTTCCAGGCGGCCGCCGTCTCCTCGTCCAGGTCGTCGAACCAGTCCGCCGGGATCGCCAGCCGGTAGCTCGCCGCCAGCTCGGTGGGAACGATGCCGGTCAGCCCCGACATCATCTCGATGGCGCGGGCGGCGGTCTGAACGTCACCTGCCAGCGATCCGATGGTGTCCAGGGAGCGGGCGAGGGGGAAGACCCCCTCCGTGCTGATCATTCCGAGCGTCGGCTTGAAGCCGACGCAGCCGCACACCCCGGCCGGGATCCGGATCGAGCCACCGGTGTCCGAGCCAACCGCCCAGTCGCACATCCCCGCCACCACCGCCACCGCGGAACCTCCGGAGGAGCCGCCGGCCACGCGGTCGGGATCGCGCGGGTTGCGCACGGTTCCGTGGTGGGGATTGTTGCTGGTTATCCCGAAGGCCCATTCATGGAGGTTGGCCTTACCCACCACGACGCAGCCGTAGCGGCGCAGCTCTCCGACGAGCGGCGCGTCCACCTCAGCGGGAACCGGCGGCAGCAGCACACCGCCGGCGGTGGTGACAGTCCCCCGCACGTCCACGAGGTCTTTGACGGCCACCACCGGCCCGTCGCCGGTCTCCTCGGTGAGCGAGATGAAGGCGTTGAGGTGGGACTGCTCACGGATGTTGCGGCGTGCTTTCTGAAGGTCCACCCTGGGCAGAGTATCCTCTACCCGATTTGTTGAATGTCGGCGCGGTCTGGGTGGGGGTGGAGGTCTTCACCGGCTACCAGGTGGTGGCGGGTGAGATGCATGTCAGGGGACGGTTCCAGCAGCACATGAACGACGCCGAGCCGTACACGCCGATGCGGTCGGTGACGACCACTCCCCTGCTGCCTGGGGCCCCCCGCCTCAACGGCATTCCCGAGGGGCTCCTCGCCAAGCAGTACTTCTGCGCGGTGCGCACCATCGACCCGGAGCCGCCCCATCCTGATGAGCTGCCCGACCGGACCGCGCGCTACATCTACTTCCAGGGCGCAGCCTTCACCGCAAAGGGAACCGTGGAGTTCCCCGCCGCGGCGGACCCCAGCCTGCACCGCGACACGCTGTTCAAGGTGCGCTTTTTCCCGGTCTTGGACGCCACCCTCTCGGTGGTCGGCGTCGAGGGCCATACGCTCAACTGGCCGCACGCCTACGTCAACCGTGACCTGATGCTGGCCGTCTACCTGGACTAGTGGACTGTAACGGCTGAATGA
>CAXMLP010000191.1:0-2189 GCA_964194225.1 uncultured bacterium
GCCTGAAATAATCGCGGCGAGGCATGGCCGCGAACAGTCCGTTTCAGCGAACCATCAGGCTTCGCCGGCCGCTCGATCTGCAGCGAACGCTGGCGATCACCCGCCCCCAGCGAGTGCCCGCGCCGGGCGTCTGGCGAGCCACTCGAACGCCCTGCGGCCCCGGCACCGAGCGACTCTGGCTGGAGGGCGACCTCCTCCATGCACAGGCCTGGGGACCGGGCGCGGACTGGCTCCTCGACCACGTCCCCGACCTCGTCGGGGAGCGGGCGGAGGAGGCGCCCTTCACCTCGCCTCACCGGGTGGTGGGTGAGCTGGCCCGGCGTCATCCCGGGCTGCGGATACCGAGTACGCAGGCTGTGCTGGAGGCCGCTGTGCCGACGATCTTGGAGCAGAAGGTGATCGGCCAGGAGGCGCGTCTGGCCTACCGGCTCCTTCTCCGAGACCTTGGCGAGCCGGCTCCGGGACCGGTTGCGATCCGCCTGCCGCCGGCGCCGCAGACTCTCGCCGGCACGCCGTACTGGCACTTCCACACCTGGGGCGTTGAGCGCCGTCGGGCAGAGATCGTGATCGGAGCGGCACAGCGGGCGACGCGACTCGAGGAGGCGGTCGGCATGAGTCCGTCAGCGGCCGCGCGCCGGCTCGAGGCGATTCCGGGCCTTGGGCCGTGGTCGGCAGCCGAGATCGGCCGGGTCGCCCTGGGGGATCAGGACGCGGTGTCGGTGGGCGACTACAACCTGCCCCACCAGGTCTGCTGGGCGCTGGCGGGGGAGGCGAGGGGTTCCGATGCCCGGATGCTCGAGCTGCTGGAGCCGTTCCGCGGCCGGCGGGCGCTCGTCGTGCGGCTGATCGAGGTCGCCGGCTTCCAGGCGCCGCGGCGCGGCCCTCGCCTGGCGCTGAGCCGGATCGCCCGCCTCTGAGGCGATCACGTGCTGGCCCCGCGGCCCGCCAACCGGCGGTCAGCCGTCCTCCGAACTCGTGCTGACCCTCGCCGAGGCTCAGCCCTGGGTCAGGGCGGCCAGGTGATCGCGCAGCACCTCTCTGGTGGTCTCGCCGAGGTACTTACCCTCCACCGTTCCATCGGCCCGGATGAAGACGGTGACGGGGAGCACGTTGACCCCGTAGAGGCCCGCCAGCCGGCCATCGGGGTCGAGGGCGGAGGTGAGCTCGACGCCGACTGTCGCCAGGAAGGCGCGAGCCGCGGCGGGGTCGTCCCGCTCGGCGATCAGCAGAACCGGCACTCCCGCTAACCGGGCCTCCGTTTGGATCAGCGGCATCTCCCGCCGGCAGGGTGGGCAGCTGCTCGCCCAGAAGTTGAGGACCACGGGGGACTTCTGGAATCTGCTCAGCGACACGGTGCCACCTTCGAGAGCCGGCGCGCTGAAGGCGGGAGCTCGGCCTCCCCCGGGCAGCGATGCGGTCCCCCCGGCGCCGAGGGCGCGGACCGCATCGGCCACCTGGCGGGCACCCCAGCCATCGCCGTGGCTGGCCAGCTCCCGGGCACCCTCCGCGCTGAGCACGGCGGCCAGGCCGCCCGGCAGCTGGCCCGCATCGGGCACGCCGGTCTCGGTGTGGCGAAGGTAACCGTGCTCGTCGAAGACACCCAGGAAGTTGGAATGCGAGTCGGCGCCCGACAGCTGTACTCCGAAGGGCGCCCAGAACGCCCCCAGCTCCTCGCGACTTCCGGTCAGGAGGGGCCAGTCGGTCGCGGCGAGCGTCGCGTAGGCGCGGAGCGCCGCAATGGTGTCGTGGTCCGGGTCCGTGCTCACCTCGAGCAGTCGCACGCCGCCCGCCAGACGGCCATTCAGCTGGCTGAGGACTGCGGCGTAGAGCGGGCAGGTGTCCCGGCAGGTCGTGTGGAAGGCCGCCAACACAACCGGGTGTCCGCGCAGGCTGGCAGCAGTCACCCGCTGGCCGGACTGGTCATTCAGGGCGAAGTCCGGCAGCTGGACCAACTTTCCCTGGAGAGCCAGAAGCGCGCTGTTGTAGTCATCGTTGCCGGCGAAGGCGGCGGCCGGAACCCCGGCGCTCACCGTTATCAAAATGGGTTCGACGCGATGGGCTGTCACCCGGATCGCTGCCGGCAGTTCCCGCCCGTTGATCCGGATCGCCTCGTATCGGCCCGGCGCCACCTCGGCCTGGGCCGCCCCGAGCGTGGCGGGGGCGGCCGGCCCCCGTCTCTTATACACATC
>CAXMLP010000192.1:0-4220 GCA_964194225.1 uncultured bacterium
AGGCATAGCCGTAGCTGCGCTCGTGGGCCTGGTGGAAGCGCTCGGTCGCGAGTGCTACGTCAAAAGCATCGCCGACTGTGATCGGGATCTCGTGGCCCTCTCCCAGGTAGCGGGAGTCAACCGAGCGCTGGAAGGCCATCTGGCTCTCGGGTACACCCTGCTCATGAAGGGATTGCCGCGCCCTGGCCTGCAACCCACGGAAGATCCGGGCGATGGCCTCATCGTCAACGCCGTCGTGCCTCTGGACCAGGGTCTGCACGTAGTCGTCCTTCAGGTCCACCGCCAGCAGCCCGAAGGCGGACACGTTGCCGGGACTGGGAGGCACCAGGACTGTCCGCAGGCCGAGCAGCTCGGCGATCCTGGCGGCCTGCAGGGGGCCGGCTCCGCCAAAAGCCACGAGGGTGTCGCCGGAGGGGTCGATCCCGCGCTTCACCGTCAGCTGGAGAACCGCATTTGCCTGGTTGTGGGCCGAAAGCTCGAGTATCCCGGCCGCCGCTGCCTCAACCGATAGGCGCAGGGCCGCAGCAACCTCCCTCAGGCCCTGCAGCGAGGCCTCGCGATGAAGCCTGACGGCGCCGCCGGCGAGGGAGTCGGGCAGGCGTTCCAGTGCCAGGTGAGCGTCCGTCACCGTTGGCTGCGTTCCGCCCCGACCATAGGCCATCGGCCCCGGGACGGCACCTGCGCTGCGCGGTCCGACGCGAAGGCCGCCGTCTGCGCCCACCCAAGCGATGGAACCACCGCCAGTGCCCACCGAGACGATGTCGATCATCGGCACACGAACCGGGAACTGGCCGATCCGCCCCTCGCGTGTCAACTGTGGCTCCGCCGCCTCGACAAGGCAGACGTCCGTCGAGGTGCCGCCGGTATCGATGGTGATGACGCGCTCGAACCCCGCCTGACGGGCCAGCCAGCTGGCACCGAGGGCGCCGGCCGCGGGCCCGGAGAGGGCTGTCGAGATGGGGCGCTGTGCGACAGCCGCCGCCGGCAGCACGCCACCGTTCGATTTCATGATCAGCAGCGGAGCCCCGGGCGCGATCTCGGCGAGCGCCCTGACGGCTCGGTCCAGGTAACCGCTGACGTGCGGTTTCACGAAAGCGTCTACCAGAGTCGTGACCGTGCGCTCATATTCGCGGTACTCCGGCCAGACCTCGCTCGAGATGGAGACGACGACGCCTGGATGTTCCGCGACCAGGAGCTCGCGCATGCGCAATTCGTGAGCGGGGTTGGCGTAGGAGTGCAAAAAGCAGATCCCTACCGAGCGAATCCCCGCCTCCCGAAGAGAGCGCGCCACGGCGCGGGCGTCCTCCTCGTCGAGCGGAGTCAGCACCTCGCCCCGGAAGTTCAAACGCTCGGTCACCTCGCGGACCCGCTCCGGCGGCACGAGGCGCTCCGGCTTCACCCAGAAATAGGAATTCCCATACCCCGACGGCACGCTCTGCCGCGCAATCTCGAGCACATGCTGAAAGCCCCTGGTCGTGATCAGACCAAGCGAGGTGAAGCGCTCTTCCAGCAGCGCGTTGGTGGCGACGGTGGTGCCATGCGCGACGGTTGCCGGCGGGCCTGAATCCTGGCCGGCCAGCAGCTGGCGGAGTCCCTCTGCCAGCGCTCGCGCCGGATCGTCCGGGGTGCTCGGAACCTTCAGCTGGACGGCGCGGCCCGAGTCGTCGAGCAGGACAAGGTCTGTGAAGGTGCCCCCGGTGTCGATACCGACACGCGGGCGACCCTCCGCCCGCGCAGGTCGGCTTCGGCCATCGACTGTGGGATTGGTCATTGTGAGCCCGCGATCAGATGCAGCTCTTCATCTGGTTGGACCACTCCAGCTGGACTGTCCAACCTTCCAGCTTTTTGGTCTGCCAGGCGCAGATGTCACCGATCTCGCCGTTGGCGTCGTCATACCAGCCCCGGCCAGGGATGGGGTCCGTGATCGCCTCGCATAGCTCGTGCGAGCTGACCGAGGTCAGTGCATCCACCACCTCCAGCCCGCCCACGCAGCCCCGGCAGTCCGGGAATGGCATCACCGCATAGAAGATCTTGCCGGCGATGCTGCCGTGGTACCCGCAGAAGCCGCTGCAGGATTGCCGGCCGCGAAGGTCGACGGTCACCCCCGGTGGCAGGTAGAGGAAGAAGAGGCTGTTGGCGGTCGGCTTCGAAACGGTGCCGTCCTCAATCCAGGCTTGGAGCTGGGCCTGCAGGGCGGAATCCAAAACCGTGGCGTCCGGTTCGGACTTCGAAACTGCAACGGTCCCGGTGACGGAGCCATGTCTGATGCTGGTGCTGTGCGTTGCGTACTCGGCCATCTGGTCAAGGAGCGGGCTGCACACGAGGTACTTGAAAAACTCATTGATTTTCTCCATCACCTTCGCCTGCGGGCCCTGCCACGCCGATCCCCAGAAGACCGTGAAGACCTCGACCGCCGAGAGCAGCGGGCCGCCACGATAGGTCAGGCGAGCGGTCGTGAGCGGGGCGGCGAGCTCGATCCCGCCGTGAACGGGGACGATGCGAATGATTTCTGTTGCCATGGCGTTCATCCTCCCCCTCCCGGGCTGCCGGCGGCAAGGCCGGGCCGCCGTTTTTGACGGCCAGCCCCCCGACGGCGGTCTGCTGTGAGCGATGATTCTGTTCGCAACTTGGAGCTTGAAGAGATTCTGAAGACCAGGCGGATGGTGCGTCGGTATGCGCCCGATCCGGTCCCCGACGAGGTCCTCCACCGCATCCTCTGGGCGGGCCGCCGGGCGCCGTCAGCCGGCTTCTCGCAGGGGCTTGACCTGCTGATTCTGAGAGGACGAGAGCAGCTCGAGCCTTTCTGGACTCTGATCGGTCCACCGGAGGAGGCTCAAGTGCAGCTTCGGGAAGGGCCAACGGTGGTCATCGTTCCCATCCCTGACCGGCAGGCTTACCTGGATCGCTATGCCCGCCCGGACAAGGCCGAGGCCGGGCTGCAGACCGCCGAGCGCTGGCCGGTGCCCTATTGGGACCTGGACGCGGCGATGGCGGCGATGCTCATCCTGTTGACTGCTGTCGATGCCGGCCTGGGGGCGATCTTCACCGGCATCGCGACGGGCGAGCGCGAGATGCTCGATTCGCTCGGCGTGCCGGCGGACCGCAAGCCGATCGGTCTGATCGGGCTCGGCTACGTCCACTCCGAGGGTCCCGGCAATCCTGGCAGCGCTCGGGTGATCCCCAAGCGCAAACCGACTGAGGTCATTCACTGGGGGCGTTGGTGAGGCGGCCACCACCATCACCCAGGCCTCTTGAGTAATTTCGGCAGCTGTTGTCCTGCGATCCGATTCGATTCGGGCGTCTCCCGCACCGTACGGTTAGCCTAGGCAAAGGGGCCGCCAGCGGCGCCGGGACTTTCACTTAACCAATCAGGAGATATGCCCATGCCCAAGTTGCGTGTCGGTACAGAGTCCAGCGGTGCGCCCGTCGAGCTTTATTACGAGGATCACGGCTCGGGCAACCCGGTCGTGCTCATCCACGGCTGGCCCCTGAGCGGCCGGTCGTGGGAGAACCAGGTCCCCGCCTTGGTCGCCGCCGGGCACCGGGTCGTAACGTACGATCGCCGCGGTTTTGGCTGGTCGTCGCAGCCCTGGGATGGCTACGACTACGACACCTTCGCGGACGACCTCAAGGCGCTGCTCGAGCACCTCGACCTGAATGAGGTGACCCTGGTCGGCTTCTCAATGGGCGGCGGTGAGGTCGTGCGCTATCTCAGCCGCCACGGCTCCAGCCGAATTGCCCGCGCCGTGCTGGCCGCGGCCGTTCCCCCCTTCCTTTACAAGAGCGCCGACAATCCCGATGGGGGCCTGGACGACGCCACCATTGCCGGTTTCCAGAAGGGCGTGACAGGCGATCGCCTGAAATTCCTGGACGACTTCACAAAGGGATTCTTCGCGGCCGGCTCGCGGACCGACCTCATCTCCGAACCGCAGCGCCTCTACGCCATTGACATTGCGGCGTTTGCGTCGCCCAAGGGGACTCTGGACTGCATCGGCGCATTTGGCCGCACCGACTTTCGTGGCGACGTTGCGAAGATCACCGTGCCGCTGCTCGTGATTCACGGTGACAGCGACGGGATCGTCCCATTCGAAGTATCAGGAAAGCGCGTCCATGAATCGGTGCCGGGCTGCCAGCTCGTGCTAATCGAGGGAGCCCCACACGGGCTTAACGCAACCCATGCCGACCAGTTCAACGCGGCACTTCTGGCCTTCGTGGCGGGG
>CAXMLP010000193.1:0-3353 GCA_964194225.1 uncultured bacterium
CGGCCGGTCCGCACCTTGTTGTAGAGGGCGATGACCTCTTCGTCGTCCAGGTATTCGCTTTCCATCACGAGGTGCCGTGAATTCTAGGCGGGGGAATTTCCCGAGCGGCTCCGCGGGTATAACTGTTCCAACATGGCATCTCCCACCGGATTCACCCCCGAACAGGTCTCGCGGTACGCGCGCCACCTGATTCTCCCCGAAGTTGGCGGTAAGGGCCAGCGCAAGCTGATGAACACCAGCGTGCTGCTTCTCGGCGCGGGCGGCCTCGGCTCCCCGACCGGCCTCTACCTCGCGGCAGCGGGGATCGGCAAGATCGGGGTGGTTGACTTCGACACCGTGGATGCCTCCAATCTCCAGCGCCAGATCATGCACGGGGTGGGGGACATCGGGCGTCCCAAGATCGACTCGGCGGCGGACCGCATGAAGAGCATGAACCCCGACGTCGAGGTCGTCGGCATCCCGCAGCACCTGACCTCGGAGAACGTCCTCGACATCTTTCGCGACTATGACCTGATCATCGACGGGACCGACAACTTCCCGACTCGGTATCTCGCCAACGACGCGGCCTTCTTCCTCGGCAAGCCGCTGGTCCAGGGCTTCATCTACCGGTTTGAGGGCCAGATGACGATGTATGACGCCGCTCACGGCAGCGCCTGCTATCGATGCCTCTTCGCCGAGCCGCCGCCCCCCGGTTCGGTGGCCTCCTGCGCGGATGCCGGAGTATTCGGCGTGCTGCCCGGGATCATCGGCAGCCTGATGGCCTTCGAAACGATCAAGCACATCCTTGGGTTGGGCGAACCGCTGATCGGGCGCCTCCTGCTCTTCGAGGGCCTTGACATGCGTTTTCGGGAGGTCCGGCTGCGCAAGAATCCGCGCTGTGCCCTCTGCGGGGAGAACCCCACGGTCACCGGCCTCATCGACTATGAGACGTGGTGCAACATGCCGGCCATGGAATCCAGCGAGCGAGAGGGAGCCACCGTCTAAAGTTCGGAGCTGAAGCCTCGAATGATTCAGCTCCAACGCACTGATCCGGACGCTCTCGGCCGAGCCCGAGCCAATATCCGCTCGCTCGGCTCCGCCCTGGTGGCCTTTTCGGGTGGCGTCGATTCGACCCTGCTCCTGAAGCTGGCCCTGGACGAGCTGCCGGGCCGGGTGGTGGCCGTCCTCGCCTCGTCGCCGGCCTACCCGGCGGCAGAGCAGGCCGAGGCGCGGGAACTGGCTCGCCAGCTGGCTGCGCCCCTGGTCGAGATCGACACGGCGGAGGTTGAGCTCGACGCCTACACGCAGAACAACCCCGATCGTTGCTTCCATTGCAAGGAGGAGCTGTTCAGCGCCCTCGAGCCGATCCGGTCGGCCCGGGGCCTGGCGGTGGTCGCCTATGGTGCGACGGCCGACGACACTGTGGATCACCGTCCGGGGCATGCGTCGGCTGTCAAGCGGGGCGTCAGGTTCCCGCTGCTCGAGGCCGGCCTGGGCAAGGCCGAGATCCGTTTGGCGGCCCGATCGCTGGGTCTGCCGAATTGGAACAAGCCTTCCTTCGCCTGCCTATCCTCACGCATCCCCCACGGCACCCCGGTGACCGTCGCGGCGTTGCAGCAGATCGAGAGGGCCGAGCAGGCCATTCGAGACCTCGGGTTCAGCCAGGTCCGTGTCCGCCACCACGGCGACGTCGCCCGGTTGGAGGTGGAGGCTGCCGACCTGAGCCGGGTCCTCGCCGTGCGCGAGCGGGTGGTCGCCGGCCTCCGAGAGGCCGGATACAAGTTCGTGGCACTCGACCTCGAGGGGTACTCCACGGGCAGCCTCAACCGCACCTGGAAGCCGGCGGCGAGGCCCCGGTAAACCACTTGGTCGCCGTCGAGTGGAGCGACTCCGGCCTGCGGCTGATCGACCAGACTCGGCTCCCCGAAGAGGAGGTCTACCTACTCTGCAGCTCGTCGGCCATGGTTGCCAAGGCAATTCGAAACATGATCGTCCGGGGCGCCCCATCGATCGGCGCCGCCGCTGCCTACGGAGCCGTCCTCGCGCTCTCGGAGGCTGACCCGCAGGCTGGCCTGGCGGCCCTCCGCGCCAGCCGGCCGACCGCCCAGGATCTCTTTGCAGCGGTTGACCGCGTCAGCCGCGCCGCCGACCCTCTGCAGGAGGCGCACGCCCTCGTGCGGGAGACGGTGGCGGCCTGCCGCCGGATCGGCCGGCTGGGCGCCGGGTTGCTCTCCCGGCAGCCCCGCTTCATCACGATCTGCAACACGGGCGGGCTCGCCACCGTTGAATATGGCACCGGCCTCGGCGTGATTCGGGCGGCGCAGGAGATGGGACTCGAACCCACGGTGCTCGTCATGGAGACCCGGCCTCGTGCCCAGGGGGCGCGGCTGACGACCTGGGAGCTGCGCGGGCTCGGCATCGAGCACCGGCTGATTGCCGACGGCGCCGTGGGCCGGGCATTCCAGGAGGGGCGCGTCGATGTGGCGATCGCCGGCGCGGACCGGATCGCGGCCAACGGCGACACCGCCAACAAGGTCGGCACCTATCCGCTGGCGCTTCTGGCTCGCGAACATGGGATCCCGTTCTACATCGCCGCGCCCACCAGCACGGTCGACCTGGGCACCGCCGATGGCGCCGGGATCGTGGTCGAGGAGCGCGCGGAGGCCGAGGTGACGACCTTCGCCCCGGCCGGCACCCGAGCCTGGAATCCCGCTTTCGACGTCACTCCGGCGCGTCTCATCACCGCCTTCATCACCGAGATCGGCGTCGTCAAGCCCGAGAACCTGGCCTCCCTGCGTGAGGCGGTCAGGAGCACATCCGGGTGATCGGCGTCTTCGGCGGCTCGGGCTTCTCAAGCCTCCTCTCCGATGTCCGCCGCGAGCACATCCGGACGCCCCACGGAGAGCCCAGCGGCGACTTCGCCATCGGCAGCCTGGATGGTGTGGAGGTCGCCTTCCTGCCCCGCCACGGCAGCAAGCACACCCTGCCGCCGGCCCAGATCAACTACCGCGCCAATTTGTGGGCAATGAACCGGCTCGGGGTGGAGCAGGTGATCGCCCCGACCGCCGCGGGCTCGCTCCAACCCGACATCCGGCCCGGCGACTTCGTCATCTGTGACCAGTTCGTGGACCGCACGTGGGGTCGTGCCGATACCTTCCATACCGGCCCCCGCGTCGCCCACGTCAGCGCGGCCGATCCCTACTGCCCGCGGCTGCGCCGGCTGGCCACCGCGACCTGCCGCGAGCTCGGTGTGAAGGTCCATGAGACGGGAACCGTGGTTGTCATCAACGGACCACGCTTCAGTACCCGCGCGGAATCTCGTTGGTTTGCCGGCCAGGGTTGGCAGGTCATCAACATGACGCAGTACCCCGAGG
>CAXMLP010000194.1:0-3074 GCA_964194225.1 uncultured bacterium
GCCGAACCGCTTTTTGACAGACTCCAACTCCGCCAGCCGCGATTCAATTGCCTCCAGGCGGCCGGGATCGGCGTCGATGCCCTCGCCATAGCGTCGCAGCTCGTCCGTGATGTCCGAGACCTCCTCGGCGAGAACCTCGAGCCGCCCGGCGAGGCCGGCCAGGCGCTGATCCAGCTCGGCCGCCGACCGCACCAGCGCGGCCGCCTGCGCGGGTCCCTCGTCTCCGGTCAGCCCCACCCGGGCCGTCTGGGTGAGCTCGGTCAGGCGGACGGCGTGGCGGCTGATCGTTCTCTCCGCCACCAGCTCGGCATCCTCGCCGGATCGCAGATCAACCTTCACCAGCTCGGCGCGCTGCCATTCCATGTATTCCCGGTCCCGCCCCCCGCGCTCCTTCGCGCGCTCCAGCCGCACCTGCTCCTCGACCGCGCCACGCCAGGCGGCGTGCGCGGTCCCAACGCTCGCCAGCTCCGGCTGGGATCCGGCGAAGGCATCCAACAGTCGCGTCTGGGCCTCCGGTTCCTGCAGGGAGTGATGCTCATGCTGACCGTGCACGTCGACCAGCAGCCGCCCGAGCTGGCGGAGCTGCCCGGGACTGGCCGGCCGGCCATTGAGCCGCGACGCGCCGCGCCCGCCGATCTCGCGGCTGAGCACGACCTCAGCCTCGGGGTCAAAGCCCATCTCGGCCAGAAGAGCCGTCGCCAGCGGGACGTCGGAGATCTCGAAAACGCTCTCGACCAGAGCCCGATCCGACCCGTGGCGCACCTGGTCGGTGCTCGCCCGCGCTCCCAGCGAGAGTGTCAGCGCATCGACGACGAGTGATTTGCCACTGCCGGTCTCGCCGGTCAGCAGGTTGAGACCGGCACCGAAGCTGACATCGGCGCTCGCGATCAGGGCCAGGTCGCGGACCCGCAGCGACTTCAGCACGACGGCTCGCTCCGGATCAGGGCCGGGGAACCAGTGGAGTGCCCCAACCGATCTTCTGCCGCAGCAGTCGGTAGAACTCCTCCGGGCCGCGGAAGCGCACCACCTTCAAGCGCTTCGGATAGGCGCGAATGCGAAGCTCGTCGCCCGCCTCGGCAGGCCAGGTGAGGAATCCATCGGTGACCACCGTGGCGGCGTTGTTGCCCAATGACACGATCACGTGGACGTTGGGGTTGAGCACGATCGGACGGACGGTGAGTGCGAAGGGGTTCATCGGTACCAGTACGAGATCCGAAAGGGTCGGCTCGAGGATCGGCCCGCCCAGCGCCAGGGCGTAGGCGGTGGAGCCGGTGGCGGTCGCGATGAGAACGCCGTCAGCGTCGATCGTGCCAATCTCCTGGCTGTCCATCGACATGCCAAACCGGATCAGCTTCAGGGACGGGGAGCGATGGACCATGATCTCGTTGAGTGCCAGGCTGCGCTCGACGACCTGGCCACCACGGGCGAGCTCGCCGACTATCCCGGCCCGCTCCTCGAGGCGGAAATCGCCGGCCATGAAACGGCGCAGACCGGCCTCCATGCCCGCCGGTTCCAGCTCGGTCAGCATGCCGAGCCGGCCGAGGTTGACACCGAGGACGGGGATCCCCCGGGGGAGCGCCAGGCGGGCTCCGTGCAGAAAGGTGCCGTCACCGCCGAGGGTCAGGATCAGCTGCGTCTCGTCGAGCTGTGCCGGCTCGCCGGCGACCTCGCGGTCGTGCCGCCAGGATTCGATGCCCATCTCGTCGAGGACCGCCTGCGACCGAGCCATGTCCACCTGGGGGTGGTGGATGACGCATACCCTCATCGCGGCGCCAGCCGGTAGAGGAACTCCTGGTTGCCGTCCGCACCGGTCACGGCCGCCGGCATGAACGCCACCATCGAGTAGGCGTTGGCCGTGCACCACTTCTCGAAGGTGGCGCGGGCAGCGGCGATCACCGCCGGGTCCCGCACGACCCCGCCCCTGGGGACCAGCCCCCGACTGACCTGGAACTGGGGCTTGAAGAGCGCGACGATGGCTGCCTGAGGCGCCGCCCGGCGGATCCCGGCGAGGACCTTCTCGAGGCTGATGAAAGAAACATCCACGGTGACCAGCCCGATGGGTTCGGGAAACTCGGTCAGCTCCCGCGCATTCGTGCGCTCCATGAGAGAGACCCGTGGATCCTGGCGCAATCGCCAGTGGAGCAGGCCCCGGCCGACATCGACGGCGTAGACCCGCCGGGCGCCGCGCCGCAGAAGGACGTCGGTGAAGCCACCCGTCGAGGCGCCGATATCGGCGCAGACGAGTCCGGTGACGTCAAGGCCGAACTGGTCGAGGGCGGGCCCGAGCTTGAGGGCGCCCCGACTGGCCCATTCCTCGCCCTGGATGTCCAGCCTGTCGTCCGCCTGGACCAGTCGGGCCGGTCGCCGCTCAGTGTCACCGTTCACTCGCACGCTGCCCGCCATCACCAACGCCTGCGCCCGCTGCCGCGAGTCGACCAGGCCAGCCCGAGCCAGCGCAGCATCCAGCCTCATCCCGGCAGGACTCATGCTGGCCAGAGCAGCCCGACAGCGACTCCGAGGGCGGCTCCGACCAGGACCTCGACGGGGGTGTGACCGAGCAGCTCGCGGAGCTGATCCTCGCGCACCCCGCGCTGCGAGAAGAGGTCCTCGACGAGGCGATTGATGAGTGCCGCCTGGCGCCCAGCCGCTCGGCGAACGCCGGCCGCGTCATACATGACCACGAAGGAGAAGATAAGAGCCAGCGCAAAGAGCGGGGAACGCACCCCGTTAAAGCGGCCGATGGTGGCGGTGAGGCCCATCACCATCGCGCTGTGCGAGCTCGGCATGCCTCCCATCTCGGTCAGGCCGCGCAGGTGGAGGCGGCGGCGCCGGACCGAGTCGCGGAGCACCTTCGCCCCCTGGGCGACCGCCCAGGCGATCAGGGGCAGGAGTATGTAACGGGAGCTCAGGATTGGGGCGACCCGCCGCTCTGCAGCAGAGTGAGCCGCTCACCCGCGGCTGCGACAAGCTGCAGACCCTCCTCATAGGCGAGGGCGAGCTGATCGATCGGCTCCCCCGACTGGGCCAGCCGGGCGGGGGTCCCCTCTCTCCCTCGCCCTTCTACACATCTCCGA
>CAXMLP010000195.1:0-6362 GCA_964194225.1 uncultured bacterium
CGGGCGCTGATCGCGGAGGCGCCGGACGTGGTCACCGCGCTCCGCCCCTGCTGGATGGCTAGCCCGCTGTCGGTCAGCCAGCTGCTGGCCGGCGATGCACGCTACTTCGACGTCGTCATCTTCGACGAGGCCAGCCAGGTGCTGCCGGAGGACGCCGTGACCTCGATCCTCCGAGGCACGACCATCGTGGTGGCTGGCGACGAGAAGCAGTTGCCGCCGACGCCCTTCTTCGCCTCTGGCACCGAGGAGTCGGAGGAGTCGCGCGAGGAGGCCGAGGCGGTGGAGGGCTACGAGTCCGTGCTCGAGATCATGGGCAAGGTGTTCGACCCCTGGGACCTGACCTGGCATTACCGCAGCCAGGACGAGCGCCTGATCGCGTTCTCGAACCGCCACATCTACAACGAGCGGCTGATTACCTTCCCGGGGGTGGGGCTGGTGGAGCCCGTGCGCTTCATCGAGGTCCGCCAACCAGCTGGCGTCGACGGTCAGGAGGACAGCTCATCAGCTGAGGTCCAGGCGGTCGTGGAGCTGGTACTCGAGCACGCCGCAGAGCGGCCCAGCGAGAGCCTGGGCGTGATCGCGATGGGTATCAAGCACGCCTACCGGATTGAAGCGCAGCTCGCAAGGCGCCGCCTCGAGCGGCCGGAACTCGATGACTTCTTCGCCGCCCATCCGACCGAGCGCTTCTTCGTCAAAAACCTTGAGCGGGTGCAAGGCGACGAGCGCGACGCGATCATCCTCTCGATCGGCTACGGGAAGAACCGGGCTGGCACGCTGGGGCTGAACTTCGGCCCGCTCACCAACGCGAAGATGGGCCACCGGCGCCTGAACGTCGCGGCGACGCGCGCTAAGCGCCGGGTCACCGCTGTCGCCTCGTTCAGCGCGGCCGACATGGACCTCAAGCGGCTGAACGCGCTTGGGATGAAGCTCACCCGGCTGTACCTCGAGTACGCCGCGGCGGGAGGCAACGTGCTCGGTGACGCCGGCCAGCAGTCGGTGGCGCTCAACGGATTCGAACTCTCCGTCATGAGGTCGCTCGAGGCGGCAGGCCTGAGCCTGATCCCGCAGTACGGGGCAGGCTCCTACCGGCTCGACTTCGCGGTTCAGCACCCGGACCGGAAGGGGCGGTTCGTGATGGCGATCGAGTGCGACGGCGCCACCTACCACTCGGCCAACACCGCGAGGGACCGCGACCGGCTCCGGCAGGACCACCTGGAACTCCTGGGCTGGCGCTTCTGCCGGATCTGGTCGAGCGACTGGTACCGGGCGCGGGAGGCCGAGGTCAAGCGGGTGGTCGACGCCTACAAGGCAGCTGTCCGCGCCGCCGACGCCCAGGACAGGGGAGAGGCGCCTGAGACTGTCGCCGTCGCCCCCAGCCCGCCAGTGGAGCTGGCGCCCATCATCCAGCTCCCGCAGCCGACCCACAGCGGGCTCGGGGTGCTGGGGCGGCCCATCCACGAGTACACCCGCCAGCAGCTGACTGGACTCAAGGCCGGGATCGAGGCGGATGGGCAGATCCGGACCAAGGAGGAGCTGATACGCGAGATGAGCGTCCGGCTGGGCTATTTGCGGCTCAAGAGCCGGATTCGGGAGCGGTTGACCGCGATCGTCGAGGGCCGCGACGTCACTCCACCACAGCGGGCCGCCGCCTCGCGTCGCTCGTACCCGCCCCGACGTCAGCGGCGCTGGTAGCGCCAGCGCCCTCAGCGCCGCTGATGATGGGCGGAAACACAGCCAGTCGGAGACTGTCTCGCAGACCCCAACGACCGCATAGGAATCCTCCGCCCGTATCCTCGAGCGCACTCGGACTACGCTGACCGAAATGCGCTTCAGGGTCACCAAGGCTGGCGAGGTCGCCGACGTCCTGAGTACCAGGGCCAGCGAGCAGGACATGCTCGAGTCCCACATAGAGAGCTGGGTGGCGTCCCGGCCGGACATCCTCGGTGAGCCGCTGCTGGTCATCGGCCGCCAGGTGCTGATGGACGAGGGCCGCGACCGGATCGACCTGCTCGCACTCGACCAGTCCGCCAGCCTCGTGGTCGTAGAGATCAAGAGGGACCTGATCGGCGGTTCCGCCGACCTCTCGGCCCTGAGGTATGCGGCAATGGTCTCAACCTGGACTTACGAGATGATCCGGGCCCATGCTGAGGGGTAATGCAGCTTCCGTTTTAATTGCTTCTGTTTCGCTGGACCCGAAGTGCGATTGTGATAAAGTTGGAAAGTTGGAAATGCTTACTAAACTGCGGGATAAGAACCAGTTGACCTTGCCCGCCGATGTGGTTCGGGACGCCAAGGTCGGGCCAGGTGACTACTTCGACGTAGAAGCGACGAAGGAGGGGATCCTCCTTCGGCCCAAGAAGGTGATCGATGCTGCTCAAGCGTGGTTCTGGACACCCCAGTGGCAGGGCGGCGAGCGTGAAGCGTCAGCGGACATTGCCGCCGGACGGTTGACCGAGCACAATTCCGACGAAGCCTTCATCGCGTCGATCGACAGGGACTGACGCCTGCCGACCTGGGCGATCACGGCTCGCTTCCAGCGCGACCTCGATGGCCTCACCCCAGCGCAGCGGCGAGCTTTCCGCGTTGCGATCGTGAGATTTGTAGCCGATCTTCGCCGCGGGCGCGTTCGCAAGGGGCTTCGCGTGAAGTCGGTCCAGGGCACCCCCGGGATCTTCGAGATGACCTGGGCCGAGGATGGCCGGGCGACCTTCCAGTACGGGGACGAGCGGGTTGTTGGCGAGCCACACGTGATCTGGCGCCGCATCGGCAGCCACGAGATCTTCGCTCAACCCTGACGGTCAAGCTCGATCCGAGTTCGAAAAGTGTCTACGATGCCCGACCACCACTGATCCCGTAAAGGCCACTTGAAAGTGACCAGAGACTGGAAGGCGGTCGGCGGACTGCGACGTCCGACCAGGAGCTCCTGCCGGGCTCAGCCTCCCGGGATGACCACCGAGCGGGCGACCTCGCCCGCCAGCAACGCCGCATAAGCCTCGGTCACCTTCTCGAGCGGATATCGGCGGCTGATCAACCTGTCCAGCGGGAGGCGGCCGGCCATGTGCAGGTCGAGGAGCCTGGGCATGTCGTTCTGCGGGCGGGCCGTCCCGTAATAGCTGCCCTTGAGGGTCTTCTCCTGGTATACGAGCTCGCCGGCATTGATGGTCATCTCGGTCCCGAAAGGAGGTATCCCCACCGCCACCGCGGTGCCGCCGCGACGAACCGACTGGTAGGCGGCGGTCATCGTCCTCGCGTTGCCGATCACCTCGAAGGCGTAGTCGACCCCCTCCCCGGAGGTCAATTCCCGGACGGCCTGCACCAGGTCCTGCTCCTTAGAGTTGATGGTGTGGGTGGCGCCAAATGAGCGGGCGAGCTCAAGCTTGGAATCGAGGAGATCGGCGACGATGATGGGGTTGGCGCCGACCAGGACCGCGCCCATCACGGCGTTGAGTCCAACTCCGCCGGCGCCGATCACCAGCACGCTGGCTCCCGGCTCGACCTGGGCAGTGTTCATGACCGCACCGATGCCGGTCATCACCGAGCAGCCCATCAGCGCCGCAACCTCGAGAGGCACGTCGCGGCGGATCTTCACAACGCCCTGCTCGGGCAGCACCGTGCGCTCGGCCAGACAGGACACGCCGAGAAAGTGATGCAGGTCATCGCCGGCGCGATGAAAACGGCTGGTGCCGTCGAGCAGGCGCCCGCTGTTGCGCAGCTGTCCCGCCATTCCACACAAGGCCGGGGTGCCTCGCTGACAGTATTCGCAGCGCCCGCAGCTCGCCCTGAACAGCATCACCACGTGGTCGCCTGGCTGAACCGCGGTGACACCGGAGCCGATCGCCTCAACGACGCCGGCGCCCTCATGGCCGAGGATGCAGGGCAGGGTGATCGGGAGGTCGCCGTTCATGAAGTGGTAGTCGCTGTGGCAGACGCCGGCCGCCGCGACCTTCACCATCACCTCACCGGTGCCGGGTTGATCGATCTCGACCTCCTCGACCCGAAGCGGCTGCTTTGTCTCGTAGAGAATCGCGGCCTTCATTGGCTGCGACAAAGCTACCGCTTCTGGCTGCCCGCTGCCTGCTCGGTGGTTAACACAGTGATGGGCTGAAGGGATTTTTCAACCCACTCTTGGGCACCCGGGTCGGCGGGAGCGGCCACGTACAGATAGCGAGCGGGGATGCGGTTCTGCCGGGCGCTCACCTCGGCGAGGTTGAACGCCTCCTGGGCGTCGACATCATGCAGGTAGGGATCGCGAACTTCAAAGAGCCGATGCTCGCGTTCGGGCTGCTCATTGGGCGCCACATAGAGGTAGGCGACTGCTCTCCCCTTCGCCTCGGCCGCCGTTCTTTCGAGCAGGCTTGGGATCATTGCGGAATCGCCCGAGATGACCGACAGGACTGCCGGCGCCGGCATCCGCCGACCACTGTTCAAAAGGACAACGGGGTGCTTGTGGCGATGGTGATACGGAAAGACCAGGCGGCGGCCGCCGCGGCGATGCCACAGGTAGTTGAGACCGGCCAGCGCGAGGCCGAGGATGGTCAGTCCGCCGCCGAACAGGGTCGCCAGCGGCTTGAAGAAGAGGTTGACCGTCCAGGCGAAGGTGACGGCCGCTGTCGTGAGGAGGCCGAGGAGGAACATCGTCCTGCCGACCGGCCCCGGCCACTCCGCCGATTTCGGTTCCCGGCGCTCGTGCCAACGGACGAAGTCGAGGCTGAGGCAGGTGAGCGTGAACGCGCCCAGCAGTCCGAAGGCATAGAGGTCGCCGAGCAGGTTGACGTCGCCGCGGCTCAAAAGAACCACCGCAACCGGTATCGCTGTCGACAGCAGGATCGCCCACTGCGGCGTGTGCCGCCAGCGATTCTCCGCCAGCAGCGCGGCCGGCAGAAAGCGCATTTTGCCCAGGGCCAAAAGCACGTGGTACGCACCGAGGAGCGCCGTGTTGCTGGCGAACACAAGCAGAAGCGCGGCAGTCAGCGCGACCGCGTCCTGCAGCCACCAGCCGGCCGCATAGCCTCCCAGCAGCGAGACGAACTGATTGGGATCGCTGTTCTTGGCGTCGAGCAGCGTGGTCGACCAGAGCGTCAGCAGCGGGCTGGTGAGGGCGATCGTGATGACCACCAGGATCATCGCCGCGCGAGCCACCCGGCGTCGCGGTTCCGCCATCGACGGCGCCAGCTGCGCGATGCTCTCGAGGCCTGAGAAGGCGAGGAAGGCGCCGGCAAAACCGGTGATCAGAAGGATGGGAGTCAACGGTTTTCCCTGGAGGGCGACCGGTAGGCTGGCCAGCGCCTTCGCCAGCCCAAGGTGCCATACCACCGCTGTGACGACCGCCGCCTGGCCGACCGCGGCCGCGACGGCGAAGACGGCGCTGATCTGCGCGCTCGCCTTGGCACCGAGGATGTTTATCGCGCCCAGAACGACGAGCGCGACCACCGTCAGAAGGACAACCTGCGCCTTGATCTGCGGCAGCAGCACTGACAGGTAGATCAGCCCGCTCAGCGCGCTGAGTGCCGAGGTGAGGAAGTAGTCGACCAGGATGAACAAGCCACCGACCAAACCGGCGATGGGGTGGAGGGCGCGGGCCGCGACGGTCACCACTCCGCCTCCCTCGGGATAGCGGGTGGCCACCTCGGCGTACTTGACGGTCAGAAGGACGAAAACGAAGAGGGTCATTGTGACGAAGAGCGCGGCGTGCTGCCCAACAGTCCCGTAGAGGATGCCCGGCGTGTAGTAAACCGACGTCCCGATGTCGGCGAAGACGACAGCCCAGCAGAGGAAGAAGCCGAGACGGCCGGGCGTCTTTGTCCCAGTCCTGCCCGCTGCGCTGATGGTCTTTACAGCTTGATGCCCGGGATCGAGGTGACCACGAGGGCCACCGCGGCGATCGTCATGAACGCTGCCCCGGCCAGCGTCAGGCTGCTGCTGATGCGGCCGCTCACCTTGTCCTCCATGAACTTCCGATCCGCTCCGAGCAGAATTATCAGGATCAGCAGGGGAGGCGCGACCAGGCCGTTGAGGACCGCGGTGTAGAAGAGGGCCTTGAGCGGGTCGATGTGCAGGAAGTTCATCACGACGCCGGCGATGGTGGCAAGGGCGATGATGCCGTAGAAGGTCGGCCGGTACTTGGGTTTGGTGGAGAGGGCACCCTTCCAGCCCATGAACTCCTTGAGGGCATAGGCGGCCGACCCGGTGAGGATCGGGATCGCCAGCAGGCCGGTTCCGATCATCCCCACCGCGAAGGCAATGAAGGCGAAGTTGCCAAGGAAGGGGGCGAGCGCCTCGGCAGCCTGGTCGGCCGTCTGCACATCGGTCTTACCGTGGGCGTGGAGCACCGCCGCCGAGGTCAGGATGATGAAGTACATGAC
>CAXMLP010000196.1:0-1967 GCA_964194225.1 uncultured bacterium
TCATTCAGCCGTTACAGTCCACTAGGCCGTCTCCAGACTGGATAATTGCGGGCGATGTCAAGAGTCGCCGTTATCGGAGCCGGGTACGTGGGGCTCACCACGGCGAGCTGCCTCGCCGACCTCGGCAATGAGGTCGTCGCGGTCGACATCGACGTGGCGCGGATCAAGCAGCTTCGCCGGTACCGGCTGCCGATCTACGAACCTGGCCTCCAGGAGATGCTGGAGAGGAACATGCGCGCCGGCCGGCTCTCCTTCACCACCTGCTATTCCGATGCCCTGGCGGGTGCCGACTACGCCTTCATTGCCGTCGCCACCCCGGAGGGAGAGGGAGGTGAGGCGGATCTCTCAGCCGTGCGGGCGGCCGCCCGCTCGGTCGCCGAGAGCATGACCGGTCAACTCATCATCATCAACAAGTCAACTGTCCCCATCGGCACCGCCGACCTCGTCTCGGAGGTCGTGCGCCAGCACACCAGCCTTCCCTTCGAGGTGGTCAGCAACCCCGAGTTCCTCCGCGAGGGGGCCGCGGTGAGCGACTTCATGCACCCGGATCGGGTCGTCATCGGAGCGTCCGACCCGGCCGCCGCCGCAGCGGTAGCGCGCCTCTATGAGCCACTCGATTGCCCAGTGCTGATCACAAGCGTCTACTCGGCCGAGCTGATCAAGTACGCCTCCAACGCGTTCCTGGCGACCCGGATCTCGTTCATAAATGAGATCGCACGCATCGCCGAACGGGTCGATGCCGATGTCCGCGTGGTGGCAGAGGGTATGGGTCTCGACCGCCGGATCGGGAGCCACTTTCTTGATGCCGGCCTGGGGTACGGCGGCTCCTGCTTTCCCAAGGATGTCAAGGCGCTGGCAGCGACTGCCGAGAAATTTGGCTACCACCCGGAACTGCTCCATGCCGTGATGGAGATCAATGAGGACCAGCGGGGAGTCGTGGTCGAGAAGTTGAGGGAGTGCCTGGGCACCCTGCGCGGCCAGGTGATCGGTCTTCTCGGCCTCTCCTTCAAGCCCAACACCGACGACCTGCGCGAGGCGCCCAGCCTGGAGATCGCGAACGCGTTGCAGGCGAAGGGAGCGACCGTGCGTGCCTACGATCCCGCCGCGATGGCGCGGGCGAAGGTGATCGCGCCCCAGATCCGATACCGGCGGGACGCCTACGGTGTGGCCCGGGGAGCCGACGCCGTCGTCCTGGTGACGGAGTGGAACGAATTCCGCCACCTCGACCTGATCAAGCTCCGCCGCGTGATGCGCCGGCCCATCATCATCGACGGCCGCAATATCTACGATCCTCAGAAGATGCGCGAGCTCGGCTTCGTCTACCGCGGGATCGGCCGTAATTAGTCCCCGAGCCGTCATCTCCGGGGGTGCCGGCTTCATCGGCTCCCATGTCGCAGAGACGCTCCTTGAGAGGGAGTGGCAGGGGGTCGTGGGGGACAACCTGATCACCGCCCCCCCCGCCAATCTCGACGGGCTCCGGGGCCGGCCGGGGTTCGAGTTCATAGAGGCGGACGTTAGCAATGAGGTCCGCGTCGCCGGCGAGGTGACCCACGTTCTACACCTCGCCTCGCCCGCCTCGCCGGTCGACTTCCTCGCCTACCCGATCCAGATTGTCAAGGTGGGCACTCTGGGAACCCACAACATGCTCGGTCTAGCCCTCGCCAAGGGGGCTCGCTTTCTGCTCGCCTCGACCTCGGAGGTGTACGGCGATCCGCTCGTTCATCCCCAGCCGGAGAGCTACTGGGGCAATGTCAACCCGATCGGGTCGCGGAGCTGCTACGACGAGGCCAAGCGATGCGCTGAGGCATTCACGATGGCCTATCACCGGGCCCACGCGGTCGAGACCCGGATCGTGCGGATCTTCAATACTTACGGGCCGCGGATGCGCCTCGACGACGGCCGGGTGGTCCCCAACTTCATGCGGCAGGCCCTCCGGGGCGAGCCGCTGACGGTTTACGGTGATGGCA
>CAXMLP010000197.1:0-2280 GCA_964194225.1 uncultured bacterium
CCTGACCGTGCGCTGCGGAATCTGCGGACCCCCCGCCGTGATCCTGGCCAGCGCGTGCGTCTTCTGCCGCACGCCGCTCACCGAGAGCGACGCCCCGACCGCGCTTCTCGACTACCTCCAGGATCGACTCCCGCGTGACGGCGTGAAGCGCGCGGGATTGGGTCGGGGCCGCGTCCGCACCTATTCGGCATTGCTGGCGGGTCAGCGCTTCGAGGCGCGGGTTCGCGCCGGCCGGCTCCGGTTGACGCCCGACCTCCCGCCCGCCCGCTGGCTGGACGCGCTGTTGAAGGCCCTCAGCGAATCAGCGAAGACGGACGCCGCTCTCCGCGCCACCCTCAGCCGGGCGGGCTGGGCGCTGCGTTAGGCGGGTTTCGATCGCCGCCAGGTAGGCGCTCTCGTAGCCCGCGCTCATCCGCTCGACGCTGAAGCGTTCCGCCGCCCGGCGGGCGCAGGCGACCGGGTCGATCTGCCGTGCCGCCGGCAGGAGGCTCACCATCTCATCGATGTCCCCGGCGAGAAACCCGGTCAGGCCCGGCTCAACGATTTCTCGCGCGGCGCCGCGCGGAAAGGCGAGGACGGGGGTCCCGCTGATCATCGCCTCAACCATCGCCAGCCCGAACGGTTCCTCCCATTCGATCGGAAACAGCATCGCGGCGGCGCCCGCGATCAGGTCAGACTTCTCGGAGCCACTGACATCTTCGATCCACCGGACGCCATCGCCGAGGCGCGGTTCGATGCGCTCGGTGAAGTACTGATGCGACTCGCGGTCGCGGTCCACCTTGCCCGCCAGGACCAGCGGCAATCCCACGCGTGCGGCCACCTCGATGGCGCTGTGCTGGCCCTTGTCCGGGTTGATCCGGGCCAGCTGGAGCAGGTAGTCGTCCTTGGTGGCGCGAAAGGCGAGGCCCTCGCTCGAGACGGCGTTGTGGACCACCGAGTTCCAGCGGATCTCAGGTGCCGAGTCGCGCTGGGCCTGGCTGATGGCCACGAGCTCGATGGAGCTTTCCACCTCTCTGAGAAAGGTGAGAACGGCCTCGTTGATGCCGCCATGGATCGTCGCGACATGGGGCAGGTGGCCACCTGAAAGGATCGCTCCTGCCATCCCGGCGTACTCGTTGTGGACGTGAACCACGTCGAATTCGTCAGTGCGCCTCTCCAGCTCGCGAAACACCCTGACCTGGTAGGTGGCGTCCCGGATCCGCTGGTCCGGAGTGCCCAGGTCGGGGCCCCAGTCCGCGGCTGCCAGCACGACCGGGGCGTGGGCGCCGTCACTTCCGTCCGCGGCGAAGAGGGTGACCTGGTGACCTCGCCTGCGCAGGCCCTCGCCGAGCAGGTGAACCACGGCCTCGATGCCGCCATAGCCCTGCGGCGGAATCGGGAACCAGGGCGGCGCGACCAGGGCGACCCGCAGTCGCGCGGGGCTGACCATTGAGAAAAACTGTACCCATAACGACCGGCCGGAAAGCGCAACCGGCGCGACCGAGAGGTGCTTTCGCTTACCCGAAGGCCATCATCAACTGCTCCACGCCCCTCAGGGCCGAGGCCCGGACGCCCCGCCGCCGCAAATGCCTGGCGAGGTCCTCGGTGAACCCGTGGACGGTGTAGACCAGGTCCGGCTGGACCTGCTCGACCGCCTCCTGGAGCTCGGCGAAGTCGCAGTGGTCGGAGAGCGGAAAGGCGATGTCGGCACCGAACAGCCGGCGGAAATGGCTGTCCTGGGCCCAGCCTGAGATGAGCGCGCAGCGGTAGCGGTGAAGCTGGCGGATCACGGCCTTGCCGGCCGGCGGGACGATGACCACTCGGCCGGAGTAGTCCTCGCCGGGGACCAGCTCGATATGGTCGGGCAGGTCAAATCCGGCCTCGCGATAGGCCACCGCGCCGGCCAGGCAGCGATGCTCCAGCGCGAAGCTGAGATCGTATGCGGCGAGTGCCAGCATCACCTCCTGAGCCTTCCCGATGGCATGGCAGAGGAGTACCGGCGTGACCCCCTCCGCCAGCGTCCGGCGGCACCAGGTTGCGATCGCCTCCAAAACCGAAGCGGCGTCGGGAAACAGGAAGTGCGGGCGGCCGTAGGTCGATTCGATCACCAGCACGTCGGCCCGCGGCATGGCGAGAGGCTGAACGCCGCGCAGCTTGAAATCCCCGGTGTAGAGGACGCGCGATCCCCCAGCCTCGAGAAGGACCTGCGCGGCGCCCAGCATGTGGCCGGCGGGATGCAGGGTCACCGTGGCCCCGCCGACCTGCTCGGGCTCGCCGAATTCCAGGATTCGCGCGGCCCGG
>CAXMLP010000198.1:0-4394 GCA_964194225.1 uncultured bacterium
TTACAGTCCACTAGTGGACTCGTCATGACGCGATCGCACCCGCCGCGTCGCGCTATCGTTGGGGTGTGAGCCCCGGGATGGAGGGCGGTGGCATGCCCAAGCCGAGCGCGGCTGCGGTGGAGGCTTTTCGCGAGCTGGTCCCGACCGGACCGACTGTCAACCTGCGACCGATGTTCGGCAACCTGGCCGCGTTCGTGAACGGCAACATGTTCGCCGGCCTCTTCGGCGAGCGCCTCTTCGTCCGAGCGCCGGACGATCGTCGGGCGGAATTGATCCGGCACGGGGCCACCGATTTCGAGCCAATGCCCGGCCGGGCGATGAAGGGCTACGTCACCCTTCCCGACACCTGGCGCACGGCTCCGGAGCCGGCGGCTCGGCATCTCGCGCAGGCACTGGAATTCACCGCCGCGCTACCCGTCAAGGTACTGAAGCCGAAGAAGAAGGGCTGACCTCGAGCCGCCGGGGCGGTTGCGTTCGGGTCCCCCGCCCGGTCAGCCCCAGGACAGCCACCAGTGCGAATCCAGCGGCCAGCGCGACGGCTGCGAAGATGGAGCTGGGGGCGATCGCGCCGGCGAGAAGGCTGGTCCCGACGATGCTGCCCAGGTAGCGGCTGGAGGAGTAAACGCCCGCCGCCATTCCCGAGTCGCGAGCTGGAACCGACTCGACAGCCGAGGCCTGAATGCTGGGCGAGGCGATGCCAAACCCGAGGCCGGTGAGTGCGAGCGTCACCAGCAGGAGGGGAACATTGCTCACCCCGCCGCCGAGGGCGAGGGTGGCCAGGGCTGCCGCCGCCAGCGCGAGCCCCCCCAGCGCTGGGGCGCGGCGACCGAAACGATCCCCGAGGCGGCCCCCAAGGGGGGCGACGATGGCGCTTCCCACTGAGAACGACATCAGGACCAGCCCGATGTCCGCGCTTCGCCACCCGCGGGGGGCGAGCAGGAGCGGCACGGCCACCAGCGTCGAATACATCGCAAAGTTGCTGAACGCCACCGCTGCCGTGGCCGACCCGAACGGTCGCAGCGCGAAGAAGCGGGGCTGCAGCACCGGGTCGGGATGGCCCAGCTCGCGCCTCACGAAGACGACGGTCAGCACGACAACCGCGAGTACCAGGACCGGCCCGCCGGCGCCGGCTCTGCCGAAGAACACGATCACCGCGGAGAGCGACACGAGGAGCGCGGTGAGCAGGACTGCGCCGAGAACATCGAGCCGCCGGGTGCTCGGCGCGGGCCGGGTCGCGGGCAATGAGCGCCAACCGACCAGCAGCGCCAGGGCGATCACCGGCACATTGGCGTAGAAGACCGAGCGCCAGCCCCCGAACGTGACCAATATGCCTCCCAGGAGAGGCCCGAGAGCAGCGGCGAGGTTGATCCCAGCCCCCACGAGGCCAAAGGCGGAGGCCCGGTGCTCAGCCGGCAGCGCCTCCCGGACGGCGGCGGTGGCATTGGGAAACGTGAGGGCCGCAGCGACCGCCTGGAGGCCCCGGAAGAAGAGCAGCGAGGGCAGGTTCGGCGCCAGGCTGGCGGCCAGGGAGGCCAGGCCGAACATGACGAGGCCGCCGATGACCAACCGGCGGCGGCCGAAACGATCACCGAGCTTGCCCCCGACCGGGAGCAACGCGCCCATGGTGACGAGATATCCCGTGAGCAGCCAGCCGGCCTCGAACAGGTTGACCCCGAGCGAACTGATGATCGCCGGCAGGGCGACGACGATCATCGTCGAATTCAAAGGGGCGAGCATGATCGTCAGGGACACCGTGATCAGCAGCGGGGCCCGCGCCCGCCAGTCCACGGCGCTGGATTCCGGGCCGGGAGACGGGCTCAGGGCAGCGCCCGGACCAGCCGGGCGTCGCCATCCACCTCGACGAGTTGACCATCTTCGATCCGTGAGGTTGCGTCACCGGCGCCGACGACGGCTGGAATGCCGAACTCGCGCGCCAAAACCGCACAGTGACTGAGAGGGCCACCGACGTCGGTCACGATGGCCGCCACTTTGGAAAACGCTGCGGTCCAGGTGGTTGCGATGGTGGCAGCCAATAGGACGTCACCCTTTCCCAGTCGAAGGGCCGCGGCGGCGCTGGTCACCAGGCGGGCACGACCAATCGCCTTACCGCCGCAGGCGGGATGCCCGGCAGCCAGGGCGCCCGCCGGCAGGGGCGGAGCCGCGCTCCCGTAAAAGGCGGCGCCAATCCTCGCCAGGCCGACTGGAGCTTCCCCGGGCACCGGTTGCGGCGCCGGCGCCCCGACCGTCGGCGGCGGCGTGACCGCCTGCCAGCGCGTCATCTCCCCTCGCCGAGCGTCAACGATGGCCGCAAGTGGCGCGCCGGCCGAGTCGCGAATCTCGTCCAATGTGAGCATGAAGACATCGGTCATCGCCCCAATCTGGCCCCGGGCCGCGAGCTGGCTGCCGATGTCCAACAGCAGCCGGCGCATCTCGTAGGTTGAGCGGTAGTCGATGTAAAAGTTGTGGTCCTCTGAAACGCGCAGTCCGATCTGCGCCGCAGCAAGCTGCGAGGCGAAGCGTGAGCGGACCGGTTCCGGATAGCCGGCGAGCGCGGAACGCCGATCTGCGATGGCCTGATCTCGTTCCGCCGCCAGCCGGTCCTGTTCGAGGGTGGGGTCGCCGGCCTCCCCCGAGATGTACGAACGGAGCATCCGGAGCATCGGTGCCGGCTCCTCAATCCAACTCGAGTGCGCAACGTCGATCATGTCGCCGCGACCGCCGAACTCCTCGAGGTGGACGCGCAGCCGGCCAAGAAAGTCCCGGTGAGCGGGGGTCTGCTCGAGAAACGACATTACGGCGTCCGCCGGCCTTTGCAGGATTTGCTGCCGGACAGGTGCTGGGGCCTGGCCAGCCAGTCGGTGAAGCGACACCGCACAGTCGAGGGTCAGGTTGCCGAAGCCCCGCAGCAGGCTGTAGGCGGCGAGGGGTGGCTGATCGGGAAACAGCTGCTCGTGAAGTTCCTCGAACTCGCAGACCGGGAGGAACCAGGGGGTCGCGAGACTGAAGTGAATGCACCAGAGTTCTCTGACGAGAAGCTCCGCCCGGGCCAGATCGGCCAGCGAAGCGTCCCAGCCGCGTCCGCCGCGCAGCGCAACGAGCTCGGCCAGGACCTCGATGACACGGGGCAGGTGGACTCCCCACCAGAGTTCGTCGAGCCGCTCGCCGTCCCGCCTGGCATTGGTCTCAGCGGCTCTCATCATCTCCGCCGCCTCATCCCCGCCGGCCACGGGCTCGACCGCCTCGTAGTAGTAGGTGTTGATGCGGAGTCCCCGGCTGCGGTATGGCCGGCGATGCAGCAACTGAGCATCGCGCCTGCCGGCCATGAACGTCTCCATGAGGACGGAGAAGCTGAGGGGCGTCAGCTGGTGCGGCCAGTGCATGGCCTCTTGGTCCCAGGTCAGCCCCGCGTCGGCCGCTGAATCGAACTTGAGGGGAAATTCGGAGGCGTTGGTGGCAGCGACAGGCATCAGCCGAGCCCGGTGATGGGCCTGCACTGCAGGAGGTTCAGGCGGCCGGCGGCAAAGGCGAACTCGATGTCCACCGGGTGGCCAACCTCGGTCTCGAGGTTCGCGGCCAGCTCGGCCACCTCGATGACCTGACGGGGGCGGAGAGAAGCGCAGGAGCGAAGGAAATGCGGCACCGCCACCTCCCGGCTCCCGCCCTCCACGGCAACGGACATGACCGCCTTGTCGGCGATCGCCGAGCCGAGGATGGCGAGCGACGGTCGCGCCAGGGTGAAGACGTCGGGAGTGACATTGCCGGAGACGACGCTCTCACCAAGGCCCCAGGCAGCGTTGACGATGATCCTGTCGCGGCGGCCACTCACCGGGTCGCTGAAAGAGACGCCGGCGACGTCAGCCTGAATCAGCTCCTGCACGAGGATCGCGATCTGGGGCGGCGCCGCGATCCCCTGCTCGCGGCGGTAGGCCCGCGCCCGGTCACTCTCGATCGAGCCCGCGCAGCGGCCGACGGCCTCCACCACCGCGCGCGCGCCCTCGATATTCAGGTACGTATCGTGCTGGCCGGCAAAGGAGTTCGCGGGACCATCCTCACCAACGGCCGAGGAGCGGACCGCCACCGGCAGGGCAAGCACTCCCGCCCGGCGAGAGAGCCGGGCATAGGCTCGCGCGATGGCGGTCTGGGCGCGCTCGCCCAGGAAGTCCGGGCCGATAACACAGAAGCCGGCAGGAACGCGATGACGCGCGCAGAGCGCGGCCAGCGAGGCAACCTTTCCACCCGCCACGAGTGGGTCGGCAAGGCCCCTGTCCCCCAGCCATAAGATCCCCATCGCCTGTGGAATGTTAAGCCGAAGGGGCCGCTGTACAGTCGCGCCAGCCGGAGCGAGATCCTCTTCTGGTTCGCGTACCTCTTCCTGCTCTGCGCCCTCCTCTACC
>CAXMLP010000199.1:0-5496 GCA_964194225.1 uncultured bacterium
CCCTGGAGGAGCTCGCCGTCGGTCACCCCGGTCGCCGCGAAGAACACGTTCTCGCCTCCGCACAGGTCGTCGAGAGTCAGAACGGCGGTGTCCTTGCCCTCGGCACGCATCACCGCGCGCTCGCCCTCGTCACGGGGCGCCAGCCGGCCCTGCATGCCTCCACCCACCGCCTTGACGGCGCAGGCGGCGAGCACGCCCTCGGGGGCGCCGCCGATGCCCCAGAGGACGTCGATGCCGGTGCGGTGCTCCATCGCCGCCCACAGCCCGGCGGCGATGTCGCCGTCGGGGATGAGCTTCACCCGTGCCCCGGCGGCGCGGATCTCGCGGAGCAGGCGCTGGTGGCGGGGGCGGTTGAGCACCACCACGGTCAGGTCCTCGACGTCGCGGCCCTCGGCCCGGGCGATGCGCTTCAGGTTGTTGGCCACGGTGTCGGTGATGTCGATGACCTTGTGGGCGCGGGGCCCGACGATCAGCTTCTCCATGTAGTAGCAGTGGGTGTGGAAGAGCGCTCCGCGCTCCGCCAGCGCCACCGTGGAGACGGCGCCGGGGAGGCCCCCGGCCACCAGCCGGGCGCTGTCGATGGGGTCGACGGCGACGTCCACGGTGGGCGGGTTGCCGTTGCCGACGTTCTCGCCGATGTAGAGCATCGGGTTGTCGTCCTTCTCGCCCTCGCCGATCACCACCGTGCCCTTCATGTCCACTGAACCGAGCGCGGACCGCATGGCGTCAACGGCGCGCTGATCGGCGGCCTCCTTGTCGCCGCGGCCCTGAAGAGGAGCCGCGGCCAGCGCTGCCGCCTCGGTCACCCGGAGCAGCTCCAGGGCCAAATTCCGATCCATGGTTCGATCCAAGGGACGATCCAAGGGGCGATTCAAGATTGGTTGATCCCTGGCCATGCTTCGCAAAGTTACCCCACTGCCGGCACGACTGTCTGCTGGCTGGGCTACTCGGTGAAGTCCGCGGGGAGGGTGCCGAGGTCGGGATCGCCGGCCGCCGCCGCCGGCTTGCGTCCCGGTTTCCCACGCGCCTTTCCCGACTGCGCCGGCGGGCCTCCCAGCCGGCGGCGGATCGGAACTCGGTCCCGCTCGACGAGCACCTTGCTCTTGTTCACCAGCCGACGCTCTCGGTCCGGCGTCTCATAGACACAGGTTCGCTCGAGGACCGCCGTGACCCAGACCCGGATGCCTTCGAGTTCCCCCTCGAAACCCTCGACGATCATCTCGTCCTCTTCCAACTTGATCTTGCTGAGCGGGACCCGCATCATCTCTAGGTGAAGCGAGCATACCGCACTAGCTGATAGTGGAAGATGGCCTTTTAGATCAGAAGAACTCGCCCCAGAACTTGCGCACCAGGTCTGTCGCTGCAGGCCTGCCGGCAGCCTTTTCCGGCTCTCCCGCTTCGACTGGATCGGGCTCGACGTATCCCTCAGCCTCCTCCGGAAGACCCTCTGGGTAGACGGTCATGCCGCCCCGGTGAACGCCTCCCTCGTGGACGATCAGCGCGCTGACGCGAGCGTCACCTTCAACCCTGCCGGTGGCGGTGATCTGAAGCCGGCCGCTGGCGGTGATATTCCCCCGGACCAGGCCGGCGACCACGACATCCAGGCCGCGAATGGTGGCGGTGACTTCGGCGCCCCGGCCGATCACCAGGTCGCTGGCGCAGTCGATCTCGCCCGTGAAGGAGCCCAACACCTCGCCCCGGCCAGTGATCATCCAGCGGCCCGAGGCGGAGTCGCTGCGAGCCAGCGTGGTCGCCTCAATGGTCTGGGCGGTTTCGAAGGTGGGTGCCGAAAGCACCGGTGAGCGACCCCCCTCACCACCCCCCGGCGCGCGCACCGCACTCCCATTGCGGTGACCGTTGACAGCCTGTCCGCTGCGGCCCCCCGCCGGCAGCTCCGCCTGCATTTTTGACGCACCAATCTCAGTCGCCATGACGCCCCCCGGTCAAAATTCCTCGATGCACCGGCCCGGCCGAGCTCGAAATTCCCCCAACGAAACATGACCGGAAACAAGTTCCTGTCATTCGCAATATAACGAACGAATGCTCGGCGTGTACGAATGTCGGCGAATTGGCGGTGGGAGTTCGGCTAGCTCTTGCGGTAGGGACGGCCGACCGCGGCGGGGGCGATGGCCCTCCCCATGGCCCCCGCCACCACCACGATGGTGAGGATATAGGGGAGCATTCCGAGGAATTGGTAGGGCAGTGCGATGCCGCCGATCTGGAGGCGTTGACCCAGCGCGTCAGACCCGGCGAAGAGCAGCGAGGCGCCGAAGGCCCCGATCGGCGTCCACTTGCCGAAGATCATCGCGGCGAGCGCGATGAAGCCGCGTCCGCCGGTCATGTTGGGCAGGAAGTTGCCGATCTGCTGGAGGCTGAAGTAGGCGCCGCCCAATCCGGCCAGGGCGCCACTCCCGATGACATTCACGTATCTCACCCGGAAGACCGAGATCCCGGCGGTCTCGGCCGCTTTGGGATGCTCGCCACAGGCACGCGTGCGCAGGCCCCACACCGTGTGAAAGAGGAGGAGGTGAACTGCTGGAATCGCGAGCAGCATCGCGTAGGTGACGAGCTGATTCTGGAAGAGGATGGGGCCGAGCAGTGGCACTTGGGAGAGGATCGGCAGGTCCCAGTGGGGGAGCGTTCCGGGGCCCCGGGTGGCCGCGGCCTGGATGTAGTTGCGGTAGAAGACGCCGGTGATGCCCACCGCCAGGATGTTGATCACCGTGCCGCTCACGATCTGATCCACCAGGAATTCGATGGCGAGCACCGCGTGCAGGGCCGCGATGATCATGCCGGCGACGACGGCGGCGACCACTCCGAGGTAGAGGTTCGAGGTCGCCAGGGCGACCGCGAAGCCGACGAAAGCCCCTGTGAGCATGATCCCCTCGAGCGCGATATTCACCACCCCGGCTCGCTCACAGATGACGCCCCCGAGGGCGGCCAGGGTGAGTGGCGTGGCGGTGATGAGGGTCGCTGAGAGGAACTGGACCCAATCGAACGTCTGCAGGAAATTGGCCATCAGGCTAAGTCCGCCTCCCTCTGGGTGATCGTGACAGTGGCCACCTGGCCGCGGCGCATCCGGAATAGCCAGCTGACCAGCGCCGGTGCCGCAATGAACATGATCACCATCGCCTGCACCACCGAGATGAGGTCAGCCGACACCTGGGGTTCGGTAGCCAGCTGCATGAAGCCCGCTCCGCTGTGGAGAGCTCCGAAGAGGAAGGCGGCCGGCAGGATCCCCCAGGGATTGCTCCGCGCGACGAGGGCGACGGCGATGGCGTCGAATCCGTAGCCGGCTCCGACCGAGTCGGTCATGTGGTGGCTGAGACCGAGGGCCTGGACGATCCCCGCCAGGCCGGCCAGCGCGCCCGAGATTCCCATCGTGAGAAAGATGGTCCACCCCACCGAGATGCCCGCCGCGCGCGCCGCGCCTGGGTTGAAACCGACGGTGCGGATGCGAAACCCGACAGTCGTGCGCTCGAGCAGGAACCACACGATCGGAACGGCGACGATCGCCAGCAGGAGGCCGGCGTGCAGCCGGCTGCCGGGGAAGATGATTGGCAGGATGGCGGCGGGATCCACGTCAGGGGTCCGTGGGGTTGAGGCGTGCGGGGCGGTCATGGCGCCCTTGTTGATGAGAAAGCTCGCCAGCAGGAAGGCGATGTAATTGAGCATGATCGTGGTGATCACCTCGTGGGCACCAAAGCGCGCCTTGAGGGCCCCTGCGATACCGGCCCAGGCGAACCCGCCGGCCATCCCGCTCAGCAGCACGATGGGGACCTCGATGATGGCAGGTAGGCCGGTCAGACTGTAGCCCGCGAACACTCCCAACAGGCTGCCGACGTAGAACTGACCCTCGGCTCCGATGTTGAACAGTCCCGCTCGAAACCCCAGGGCAACGCCGAGGCCGAGGAAGACGTAAGGAATCGTGCTCACCAGCGTCTCGGGGAAGGCATTGGGGTTGGTGAACGCTCCCTGGAAGAGGGCGAGGAAGGCCGCGGCGGGATCGCCGCCGGTCGCCAGCACGGCAATGGCGGCAACGGCGAAGCCGGCGAGGACCGAGGTGAGAGGAATGGCGACGTTGGTGATCGCGAAGGAGCGCCACCGGGCCATCTCAGGCGGCCCCGGCCATCAGCAGCCCGATCCGCTCCCGATCGGCCTCTCCGCTCTCGAGCACGGCGACGATCCGTCCCCGATAGATGACGGCCACGCGGTCGGCCAGCGAAAGGATCTCATCGAGCTCGCTGGAGACGAGCAGAACCCCGAGCCCGTTGTCCCTCTCCCCGACCATCTGGCGGTGAATGAACTCGATCGAGCCCACGTCCACGCCGCGGGTCGGCTGGCAGGCCAGCAGCACCTTGGGCTGAGTGCCCAGTTCCCGCGCGACCACCACCTTCTGCTGATTGCCACCCGAGAGCGCGCCGACCGGCTGGTCCGGCCCGGTTGCCCGGATGTCGAACGATTCGATGAGCCGCCGGGCATAGGTGCGGATGCTGTCAAACAGGCGCAGCCAGCCCCGCGCATAGGGGGACCGGTCGTAGTCACTGAGGATCAGGTTGTCGGAGACCGGCAACTCGAGGACGACGCCCTGGCGCTGACGATCAGGCGGGATCAGCCCGAGGCCGGAGTGGAGCCGTTCGGCGGTACCCCGGCCCGTCACATCGCGCCCGGCGATGCTGATCCGGCCCGATCGAAGGGGTCGAAGTCCGGCGATCGCCTCCACCAGCTCCAGCTGACCGTTGCCCTCGACGCCGGCCACTCCCACGATCTCCCCGGCGCGAACCGCGAGGCTCAGACCGGTGACCGCCGGCTGGTGGCGGTCGTCGGTGACACTGACGTTCTCCAGCAGGAGCACGTTTTCACCGGGCCGGGATTCCTGCTTGTCGACGCGAAGCAGGACGGCCCGCCCCACCATCATGCGCGCCAGGTCCGCCGGGCTCGACTCGGCGGGCGTGGTCACGCCGACCACCTTGCCGCGACGCATCACGGTGATCTGATCGGCGATCTCCATCACCTCACCCAGCTTGTGTGTGATGAAGATGACCGAGCTGCCCTGCTTGACGAGCTCTCTGACAACCTCGAAGAGCCGTCCGATCTCCTGCGGAGTGAGCACCGCGGTCGGCTCGTCCAGAATCAGCAGGCGGGCGCCCCGATAGAGCGCCTTGAGGATCTCGGCGCGCTGCTGCGCCCCCACCGAGAGGTCCGCGACGCGGGCCCTGGGGTCGACCTCGAGCCCGTATCTCGCGGAGAGCTCGCCCACAGTTCGGTAGGCGCGCTCGAGGTCAACGGTGCCGCCCCAGCCCGTTATCTCGTTGCCGAGCATGATGTTTTCGGCAACCGTGAGCGGCGGAATCAACATGAAGTGCTGGTGGACCATCCCGATGCCGAGGCGAATGGCCTCCTCCGGTCTGGTCAGGTTGACGAGCCGGCCGTCGAAGCGGACCTCCCCGGAATCGGCCTTGGTCAGCCCGTAGACGATGTTCATCAGCGTCGACT
>CAXMLP010000200.1:0-1670 GCA_964194225.1 uncultured bacterium
TAGTCGTAGTAGCTGACGAAGTATTCGACGGCGTTGTCCGGAAAGAGACGCCGGAACTCGGCCCAGAGCTGTGCCGCCAGCGTCTTGTTGGGGCTCAGGATCAGCACCGGCCGGCCCAGCGCCTCGATCGCCCAGGACATGACGTTGGTCTTGCCGCTCCCGGTGACACCCATCAGGACCTGCTCCTTGAGGCCGGAGCGGATGCCGTCGACCACCGCGGCGATCGCATTCGGCTGGTCGCCGGCGGGCGCGAAGGGGGCATGCAGAACGAATTGGGAAGGCACCTGGCTGCGGCCATTCTACCCGCTGCAGACCCCTCGCGAACGTTTGTTCGGAGGGCGTTTCCAGAGCGCTGGCCCTCCTCCCCAGCTTCAGGGGAGCGACAGGATGACCGCCTCCACGACCGACCCGGCGGGATAGCCCGTATCACCGGGCGGGATTCGAACGAGAGCGTTGGCGCCGGCCAGCGAGAGGAGGCGGGAGGACGATTGCGAGCCCGTCGAGAGGGCAACCAACCCACCTTCGTCGCGGTGCAGGGTGACGCGCTGATACTCGGTCCGATCGCCCGCGGCGCGGGCGTCATACCCGAGCCGGACCGGCAGGTGGGGTCGCTCCAGGCGTTGATGGCCCTGCAGCTTGCGGAGCGCCGGTCGCACGAAGACCTCGAATGTGACAAGTGAAGAGACTGGAAAGCCGGGCAGCCCGAAGGCGAGCTTGCCGCCAGCCAGCGTGGCGAACGTGAAGGGCTTGCCGGGACGCAGCTTGACCCGGCCGATGTGGACCTCACCGAGCGACTCCAGCAGCGGCTTGACCAGGTCGTGAGTGCCAACAGAGACGCCCCCCGACGTGACCAGCACGTCGGCCTGCGCGAGGGCCTCGACGACCATCCGCCGGAGCGCGGCCGGCTCGTCCGGGGCAAAGCCAAGAGCCCTGACCTCGGCTCCTGCCTCAAGGAGCGCGGCCAGCAGGGCGAATCGGTTGGAATCCACCACCTGGCCGGGTCCCGGCTCGCGGCCAACCTCCACGAGTTCGTCGCCGGTCGAGAGAAGCGCGACCCGCGGCCGGCGGTGCACGCGAAGGGCGGCGTGCCCCATGCTCGCCGCCAGCCCGAGCTCGGCGGCCGTGAGCGGCTGCCCACGGTGCAGCACCGCCTCACCCGCCCTGAGATCCGAGCCCGGGAGGTGGTGATTGCGGCCGGCACCGAAGCCGGCGGGCACGGTGACCGCGCTGCCCTCTTCGACAGCGTCCTCGAGCATCACGACGCTGTCGGCGCCGTCCGGCAGCACGCCCCCGGTGAGGATCCGCGCCGCCGTCCCCGGGCCCAGGGCACCGGCGAAAGGATGGCCGGCCGCCGACTCGCCGACAACCCTCAGGCTGCCACCACCGTCGGCGGAGCGGATCGCGAAGCCGTCCACGGCGCTGACGGGCCAGGCGGGCAGATCGCGGGGCGCCGCCAGGTCCTCCCCCAGCACCCGGTCCACGGCGGCGGCGATCGCAACCTCCTCCACCCCGAGCACGGGCGTCAGCCGCAGGACGGTCGCGTGCGCCTCGACTGCATCGATGAGCGGGTAGGAGGATGCGCGCATCAGGGAATTGACTCTACGGTTCGGCGAGGGTCGCGGTCATCAGTGTGGTCTTCACGGACACTCCGTGCCTTTACTGACACTCCG
>CAXMLP010000201.1:0-1736 GCA_964194225.1 uncultured bacterium
GGGTCAGGGCCGAGCTGGGTCGCGCGACGGGGTGGGAGACACCCCTCACAAGCATCGGCCCGACCAGAACCACCAGCAGAAGTAGTCCGCCGGCCGCGAGCAGATAGGGCAGATATCGCGTCGCTCGGGCTGTCCGGTGGGGGCCTGGCGCCGGCATGATGGGCCGAACCAAGGGCGCGGGGGCCGGCTCTTTCAGGCGCGGGGCAGCTTGGTTCTCGGGCCGCCTCGCCGGGGTTGCCGCCGCCGGCGGAGCAGCGGCGATCGTGGCCGCCGGCACCGTCGCCTGGGCGAGCCGGCGAAGGGCGAGCGTCAGCGGCACGCGTGAGCTGGCGGCACGCGCCGCCGCTGGCGGACTTGGCTTGGCCCGGGGGCGCTCCACTGAAGGTGCGGACGGCACCGGCTTCAGCGCCGGCGCCGGTGGCGGCATTGGCGGAATGACAGGTGCTTGGTTCGGTGCCATCACCGAGTCGATTGCCGCCTCTATTGTGGGTCGCCCGGCCTGGGCGAGCCGGCCCAGCTCGGCGATGCTCAGATAGACGCGCGATCGGGAGGCGAGCCGGCCGGCGCCGTCGCTGAGCATCATCGCCGCGGTGGCAGCACTCCGGCCGGCGCTCCCTGACGCGATGGTGAGAGCTGTGGCGGCCAGGCCCGGCAAGGTCCTCTCCACCACGCTCGGCCCCCCGTCGGCCCCGCGTTCGGGATCAATGCCGAGGGCGGCACAGATGACCCGTCCGGCTGCGCTGACGTCACGGCGCGGGTCCGGCCAGGTGGACGCCTTGTCACCAACCGCCAGGGGCCGCATTCCGTAATCGCTCAGGCGGACCTGGCCGTAGCTGGCAACCTGCACCGTCGTGGTGTCGAGGGAGCCGTGCGCGAACCCCCCCCGCTGCAGAGCCTCGAGACCGGCGACCACCGCTATCCCGATCGCCACGCTCTGCGGCGCGGTCAGCGCGGTCCGAGCAAGAAGGGCCGCCAGGCTCTGGCCATCGTCGTACTCCGAATAGACCCAGAGCCGATCACCCTCGATCCGCGCGCCCAGGATGGGCAGGAGGTTGGGATGGCTGAGGGTCGATAGCCGGCGGACGTGTGCCAGCATGGACGCAGCGCTCCTTCCGGTGGGCATGGAATGGCTGCTGACGCGGACCAGGCCACCGTCGCCCGTTCGGGCCAGGCCGGCCCGCCCGCCGAGAGGGTCAACGTGGTCAAGCCACGGCCTGGTGGGCAGTACGGGAGAGATCTTGGCGATAAGTAAACTATATCAAAAGCTGATATCGCTCCTATACCAAAAGGGCGGAGATCGGCTCAAGTTCGACAGGCATCGTTAACAGCATCGCTGCCGCTTTGCCGTCAACCGCTCCTAATCTCGCGGCCCATGGAGTTCATTAGGTGCTGGCTTCTGCACCGGGCCAGCTGGACAATCCTCATCCCCGGCGTTCTCCCCGCCAACCTGGACGCCGTCGCCTACTGTCCAACCTGTGATTGCGGCCGCGGCCATCGCCAGGTGCAGCTTTCCCGCCAGCGCGGGTATGCCTGAGCGGGCTCGGTAACCAGCCCGACCTGGCGCGCGGCACGCGCCCCCGCCTGACTCAGTCGACGCCGAGCAGTTCTACTGTGAATACGAGAGTGGCTCCCCCAGGGATGGGACCGGTGCCCCTCTCGCCGTAGCCAAGGGCCGACGGGATGGTCAGCTTGCGACGCCCACCAACCTTCATTCCGGCGACGCCCTCGTCCCAGCC
>CAXMLP010000202.1:0-3764 GCA_964194225.1 uncultured bacterium
TCATTCAGCCGTTACAGTCCACTAGCTGGTCGGTGTCAGCCGTTTGGTGAAGCTGAGAATTCGACGCCAGGCGTCCTCGCAGGCCTCGGCGTGCTCGCTGTAGCTCCTGTCGAAGAAGCTGTGGGGCGCGTCCGGATAGGTGTGCGATTCGACCTTCACCCCGCCCTCGGTGAGCCTGCGCGCCACCTCCGCGAACTGTTCCGGCTTGGTGAAGTCCTGACCCGCGAGCAGCATCAACAGCTCGCCGCGAATCTCGGGTACCAGAGGAATCAGGCGTTCGGGGCCGCCGCCATAGAACCCGATCGCCCCGGCCAGACCGTGCCCCATCGCCGCCTGGGACCAGGATTGAGTGCCGCCGAAGCAGAATCCCACGGTGAAAATGGCTCGGGGCCGGCCCCCGGCCGCGGTCTTGAGGTATTCGACACAGGCTCGGACGTCCGCGGCAACTGTCTCCGGCGTCGTCTTCTCGATATGCGAGCGGTATTCGAAGCCCTCGCCGCGGTCGCTGGTCGCCGCTGTCCGGCCGAAGTAATCGAAGGCGATCGCCTCAAAACCGGCCTCGGCAAAGCGCAGGGCGAGCTCCGTGTAGAAGCCGTGCAGGCCACGGACGTCCGGCAGGATCACCATCCCGGCCCCATTTGGCTTCTCGGCGCGGGCGAAGTGAGCCATGAACCGGTTCCCATCAGCCGCGGTGAGCGTGATTGCGCCATGGTTGGCCGCAGCCCCGCCGACGATCGGCGGGAGCGGTGGCCGGGCGTCATCTGAAAAGCACATCTCGAGCCCATTGTGCGCGAGGGCGACGCTCTGGCGCCGCCGCAAACGCCACGGGCCGGAAAGCGGACGGTTATCGTTCCCAGTCGTGGTTGGAGTTCAGCTCGAGCGCCGTGAGAAAGCGGCCTACGTCACCATCGACCGGCCGCAGGCTCGGAACGCGCTGGATCACAAGGCCATGGCCGATCTCGATGCTGCTCTGGTCGAGGTCGGTGGCTGGGACGTCCACGTGCTCTTCATCCGAGGTGGGGGCGATCGGGCGTTCATCTCGGGTGGGGATCTAAAAGAGTTGGAAGCCGTGCGCGAAGAGGCCCCCGCCCTCGCGATGGCGCGCCAGATGCGTGCCACCCTCGACCGCATTCCCGCCCTGCCGATGCCGGTCGTCGCGGTTGTCAATGGGCCGGCCATCGGGGGCGGCGCAGAGGTGGCGATCGCGTGCGATTACAGGCTGGCCGCCGATGACGCCCGGATCGGCTTCGTTCAGGCGCAGCTGGGGATGGTGCCCGCCTGGGGAGGCGTCGAGCGCCTGGTCCAGACCGTGGGCCGCGGCCGGGCTCTGCAACTGCTGACCACAGGCCGAATCCTCTCGGCGCGCGAGGCGGCGGCGATCGGCCTCTTTGAAGAGGTCGTGGCGCGGGCGGACCTCGACGCGGCCGTCGCCCGGCTGGCGACCGAGCTGGGGCGCGTTCCGGTTCACGCGCTGGCTGGGATCAAGCGAGCTTGTGAGGCAGCGCAGCCCTTTGCGCGACCCGAGCTGGCGGCGGCTGCCACGGCAGACTTCGCCCGAGCCTGGATCCACCCGGCGCACTGGCAGGCAATGGATAAGGCGAAGGGGGGTAAGCGATGAGGGATGAAAGCAGCGAATTCACCGCGGGCGACTTGATGGTGTTCCTGGACGAGATGGTCAGCCACGATCGTGACAACCTTGTCGCCCGACTGGAGGGCGTCGCCGAGCGCCTCCGCAAACTTGCCGGCGTCGACTCAGGCGGGATCGACTCCGGGCCGGACTGGAGTCCGCGAGAGGTGCTCGCCCACATGGCGGTGATCAGCAAGTTCTATGGCAGCCTGACCTACCGGGTGGGCAGTGGGCAGGTCGCGGAGATGGATCTGCTCACGGTCGTGCACATGCGCGACAAGGCCGCTCAACAGCTTCTTGCGGCTGAGCCGGACAACCTGCTGCAGCTCGCGATCGCCGACCAGCTCCGGACCGCCGCCTACCTGCGCACGGCCGATCCTGCCGCCCTGCGGCGCACCTGCCTCGTCGACGGAGGCTTGACCATGACCGCGGAGGAGATCGCCCGGCTCCTCCTGGTCAGCCATCTCGAACAGCACGTCCAGCAGCTTGAGGCGGAGCTTGCGGGAGGGTCGTTGCGATGACAATTCCCGCGTTTCGAACCTATGACCTCGGCCGCGTCCTCGAAACCTCCACCCCGGTCGCGCCCGGGCACCCCTCTTTCCGGATGGCTCTGCTCCGCCGGCACGGGGACAGCGAGCGCCCCGACGGCTCCTCCAGCGCCAATGAATTGATCTCGACGAGCGGCCACACCGGCACCCACATCGACGCCTTCGCGCATTTCTCGCAGGATGGCCGGGTGCATGGCGGCCACGACGCTACCGAGGCCGCGCGGGGCTCGCGATTCAAGGTCCACGGCGCGGAGACGATCGCCCCGATCGTCTGTCGGGGCGTGTTGCTGAATGTCGCGGAGGCTGAGGGTAAGCCGGCCCTGGAGCCCGGGCGTCCGATCACGGCCGCCGACATCGAGGCCACCTGCCGCCACCACGGTGTGGAGGTGGCGCGAGGCGATGCCGTGCTGTTCCGGACCGGGTGGCCGGTCGGCCGTTACGAGGACCCCGACGCCTACATCGGCTGGACGAGCGGGGTGCCGGGGCCGGACGAGTCGGCGGCACGCTGGCTGGCCGACCGTGGCGCTCGGGTCGCCGGATCAGACACGATCGCATTCGAGTGGCTGGCGCCGGGCGCCGCCCACACGCGGCTGCCGGTCCACGTCGTGCTCCTGGTCGAGGCCGGCATCCACATCATCGAGGTAATGGACCTGGAGGAGCTGGCGAAGGACCGGGTGCGTGAGTTCCTTTTCGCCTGCTCTCCGCTGAAGCTCGTCGGCGCCACCGGATCTCCCGTGCGGCCCCTCGCTCTCGTGCCGGCCTGAGGTGAGGACCCGCGTCACCGACCTGCTTGGCATCAGGCATCCGATCCTGCTCGGCGGGATGGCGAGCGGAACGGACGCCCGGCTGGTGGCCGCCGTGTCGCAGGCGGGCGGCCTGGGCATCCTCGGTGGTTCGGCGCTTTCACCCGCCGGGATCGAGGCCGAGGTGGCGAGAATCCGCGAATCGACCCAGCTGCCCTTCGGAGTGAACCTGCTCCTGTGGTCGGCCAGCTACAAGGTGGAGGCAGTCCTCGCCCAACAGCCCGCCGTCCTCTCGACTGCCTGGGGCAACCCGTCCGCCTTCGTTGAAGCCGCCCATGAGGCGGGCGTTCTGGTGATCCACATGGTCCATGACGTGCCGGGAGCGATCGCCGCCTCCCTGGCCGGCGTTGACCTGATCGTGGCCCAGGGGCACGAGGGAGGCGGCCACGTCGGCCTGCAATCCACTTTCTCGCTCGTTCCGCAGGTCGTGGACGCGGTCGGCGACATCCCCGTGGTCGCGGCGGGGGGCATTGCCGACGGCCGCGGGTTGGCCGCAGCGCTGGCGCTGGGAGCGGAGGGGGTTTTGCTGGGGACCAGGTTCCTGGCCACCCTCGAGGCGCCGATCTCCGACGGCTGGAAGCGGGCGATTCTCAACGCCGGCGGCCACGAGACGGTCCACTCCGCGGTCATTGACATCGCGAACGAGGCTCCCTGGCCCTCGCCCGCCGCGGTTCGCTCAATCCGCAACGCGTTCCTCGACCGCTGGCTGGGAAAAGAGGACGAGGTTCGCAAGCGGAGCGGCGAGCTCGGCCAGGAGCTCGCCCAGGCCAGACGGGAGGACAACCC
>CAXMLP010000203.1:0-7103 GCA_964194225.1 uncultured bacterium
GTCCAGGGCCTCGCCACCGCGACACTCTCCGATGACGATGCGGTCGGGGCGCATGCGCAAGGAGTTGATCACCAGCTCGCGGATGGTGACGCGCCCGCGTCCCTCGATGTTGGCCGGCCGGGTCTCGAGCGTGACCACGTGTTCCTGGCGGAGCTGGAGCTCGGCCGCATCCTCGATGGTGACGATCCGGTCCTCGGGGGGAATGAAGCCGGACAGCACGTTCAGGAAGGTGGTCTTGCCGGTGCCGGTTCCGCCGGAGACGATGATGTTCGCCTTGGCGAGGACGGCCGCCTTCAGGAAGCCGAAGGCGCTCTCCGTGCAGCTGCCGAACCGGATCAGGTCCTCGACCTGGAACGGGTCTCGAGCGAACTTGCGGATGGTGAGCAGCGGGCCATCGATCGCCAGGGGACGAATGACGGCGTTGACTCGGGAGCCGTCGGCGAGCCTGGCGTCGGCCATCGGGGTGCGCTCGTCGATGCGGCGGCCGACGGAGCGCACGATGAACTGGATCACGTTGAGAAGCTGTTCCTCGCTCTCGAACTTGATGCCGGTCAGCACGACCTTGCCACTCATTTCGACGTAGACATGATCGATCCCGTTGACCATGACCTCGGTCACTCGGTCGTCCTCGACGACGGGCTGAATCGGCCCCAGCTGGGCGTAGTACTCCTGGAGATCTATACCTGGAATGCGAACTGCCATTAATCCTCCTGGGTCCTTTCTGTGGTGCGGTCACAACCGCACCCGGGCGACCGTGAGTCCTGTCACGGGCCCGCTTCCGGCCGATTTCAGGGCCGCCGCGCACGCGTCGAGGGTCGCACCCGTCGTGGCGACGTCGTCAATCAATAGGACGGCGGACCGGCCCAGGTCTTGCGCCTTCCAGGCAAAGGCTTGCTGGACGTTGCGCTGCCGGCCGAGCCGGTCGAGGCCCACCTGGGGCGGCGTGTCGATCTGCCGCGCCAGCCCAGAACGAAAAGGCAGGCCGGTGAGTCGGGAAACCACCCTCGCCAGCAGTTCGGCCTGGTTGTAGCCCCGGCTGCGGCGGCGATGGGGATGGAGTGGGACGCAGGTGACCAGGTCGGCCGCGGCACCATCCAGGATCAACCACTCGGCCAGGAGCAGCCCCAGCGGCTCGGCGAGTGGCCGGCGCCCCTCGTACTTGAAGCGGTGGAGCGCTTTCTCGAGCGGACCGGCGTAGATCGCCGCCGACCGCAGGCTCGAGATGAAATGGAGCCGGTGCCGGCAGCCACAGCCGCCGCCGGCGTGCTCCAGCTCGATTCCGCAGCGCCGGCAGAGGGGCTCCTCCAGGCGTTGGAGGGCAGCCCGGCAGCGGTCGCAATAGTGCGCCCCCAGTCCGTTGCAGCCGCCGCAGCGAGGCGGCAGGAGCAGTCCCAGCAGCCTGGAAATCGCGTGACTGCCCACCTTCGCAAGGTAGAGCCGCCGGCAATGGTGGTGGTTAAGACGGCTCGGCCAGCTGCAGCTGCTCTCCGGTGGCGAAATCGAGACCATCGAGCGCGCCGGGCGGTAGCTCCACCACCTTGTGGGCGCCCCAGACCAGCCAGACCACTCCGTACCAGGGCGGCAGGCGCCGGTAGACCCGCTTCACCCGGTCCTCGCGGTCGAGGAAGAGGGCATCGATCGGAAACCTCATGAAGAGCATGTGGATGCCATTGCAGGGCTCGATGAGCATGCCGGCCCCGGCCGGCAGCGGGCTTCGGAACATCAGTCCCAGGCCGCGGCCGATGAAGGTGCGCGGCCGCTCCAGCTCGCCAGCGAGAACCCGGCCCGAGGCGGGGTGCACCAGCTGCAGAGGTCTCTTCCGGGTCACGTCTCCTCTCAACTCAATTGGCCGGCGCTTCCTGCGCCAACCCGGGCGCCGGCCGGGCGAGGTAGGGAGCCGAAATCGTACCCTCCGGTGGGAGGTGGTTCAACGATGCCGGATTTCATGAGCGGTGATACCCGCCTTCACTACGAGACGGCCGGACCGGAGCATGGCTCGCCCACCCTGCTGGTCCACGGCTTCTGCAGCAACTTCGACTTGAATTGGGTCGGCTCCCGCTGGGTGGACACTCTGGTGCGGGCCGGGCGGCGCGTGATCGGTCTGGAGCTCCGGGGCCACGGCCGGAGTGACAAGCCGCACGACCCCTCCGCCTATGGCGAGCGGATGGTCGACGATGTCATCAACCTGCTGGACCACCTTGGGCTGGACCGGGTGGACTACATCGGCTATTCGATGGGCAGCGAGATCGGGATCCGCGTCGTGGTCGAACACCCCGAGCGGGTCCGCCGCGCCGTGCTCGCGGGAGTCGGCAACAATGTGATCGACCCCTGGAACCATGGCGAGGCTGTGGCCCGCCGGCTGCGGGGGGATCTGGCGGAGGAGAGCCCCGCCGCGATCATGTTCCAAAGGTTCGCCGTTGCCGTGCCCAACAACGATCTGGAGGCGCTGGCATGCTGCATAACCGGCCGCACCGCCCCGCTGACCGCCGACCAGCTGGCCTCGATCCGCGTGCCGGTCCTGCTTGCGGTCGGCGGCGCCGACCCCATCGCCCGGAATGCCCGGCAGCTTGCCGACAAGATCCCGACCGCTGAGTTTTTCGAGGTTCCGGGTCGAGACCACACGACCGCGGTGCCCGCCCGGGCGATCAAGGAAAGGGCTGTCGAATTTCTGGACCGTGCCGGGTGATGAGCGCGTAACCTACCGGGCGTGCAGCCGAGCCGGCAGCCGGATCTGGCGATCATGATCCCCGCCTTCAACGAGGAGGCGACGATCTCGGTCATCCTCCGCCACGTTCTCGAACGACCCGAGGTTGCCGAGGTGATCGTCGTCGATGACGGCTCCCGCGACCGGACCTGGGAGATCCTGGCCGCCGCCGCTGCGGCGGACCCGCGCATCCGCCCCTTTCGCCAAGAGCACAACCAGGGCAAGGGGGCCGCGCTACGGCGAGCGATCGGGGAGATCCGGAGCGAGTTCGCCCTCGTGCAGGACGCCGACCTCGAATACGATCCGCGAGATTACGCCAGCCTGCTGGCACCACTTATGGAGGGCCGCGCCGACGTCGTCTACGGAGTACGCGGGTTCGCCAGCCACACCTCCTACAGCTTCTGGTTCGTGATCGGCAACAAGCTTGTCAACCTCTTCACGAACCTGCTGTTCGATTCCTACCTCTCGGACGTGGAGACGGGCTACAAGCTGATGCGCACGGAGCTCTGGCGGGACCTCGGCCTGCGCGGCGCCCGGTTCGATATCGAACCGGAGATCACGGCGCGGCTGCTCCGACTTGGCTACCGGGTTCACGAGGTTCCCATCCGCTATTACGCGCGGAGTCGCGAGCAGGGAAAAAAACTCACCTGGCGGGACGGCGTCCGCGCCCTGCTGACCCTGGCCCGCCTTCGGCTGGCGTCCCGCCGCGAACTGTTCGGCTCGGAGTTCGACATTGGCCGCCACCGGCAGCGGCAGTCGCTGCTGCTCGGCAGGCATCCCCTGCTCGAGCGCGATCAGGAGAGGTGACGCGGCTGTCAGGCCCTGAACAGGCCAGCCCGGGGTCGGTCACGCGCGGCCACGGGCGCCTCGAGGCCTGGCTGGCGGAGCAGCGCCGGCGAAAGGCCGAATCCCTGATTCCAGCCAGCCTGCGCGGCGGCGCGGTGCTTGACATCGGCTGCGGTTCATGGCCGCTGTTCCTCCTCGGTACCGAATTCGCCGAAAGGTACGGAATCGATCGAATACCGCGCCGCCCGGGGGGTGACCTCGAAGGTCGCGGAATCAGGCTCATCGATCACGACGTGCAGCGCGATCCCCGCCTTCCCTTCGCAGCAGAACGCTTTGCCGTGGTCACCATGCTCGCGGTCTTCGAGCATGTCGAGCCGGGGCCGCTCACCGACCTGCTGCGAGAGGTGCGCCGGGTGCTGGTCCCCGGTGGCCTCTACGTGTTCACCACGCCGGCCGCCTGGACCGGGGGAATCCTGACAGCCCTGGCTCGCCTTGGACTGGTGAGCCGGGAGGAGATCGACGAGCACAAGGGAAGTTACCGGCATAGGGAGATCCGCACGGTGCTTCGCGAGGCCGGCTTCGCCCCGCCGGGCACTCGGATGGGCTATTTCGAAGCGTTCATGAACACCTGGGGGACGGCCCGGGCCTGATCCGTGGCTTCTCAGCGCGCGAGAAGAACCGCACCACCCTCGTCGGCGAGGACCCGCAGTCCGCTGGGCGTGGGACCCATGACTCTCTCCCGGACGCCCCAGACGATCACGTCGGTGGCGGGCGGCAGCGCCGCGGCGCGGCCGGTGGGGGGCGCGTCGAGGAGCCGCTGGAGCGCGGCGGGCACCTTGGTCCGGTCGGGAACGGCGTCGCAGGCCTCGCTCAGTGCCGCCGTCCAGAGCATCGTGAGATCGGTGCCGAGGACGCAGCCGGTGATGCCCTGCCGGTGCATCTCCCCGGCGATCCGGTAATCGGCGGCGGGCAGAAAGGCATCGGTGTCGAGCGGTCCGGCGATAACCAGGAAGGCACCCTCGAGGAGCGGCGCCAGGAATGAAGCAGCCAGGAGGTAGGCCCGCCAGCGGCGGGCGATCATGCTCAGTCCCACGGCCGCCAGGACCCCGTAGGCGAGGGGCGAACCCTCGACGGTTCGGTGCAGCTCACTGGTGGTGAGCGGCGGGGCCAGGTCCAGGGCCAGCGCGCTGACCGCCCAGCAGAGCGCCAGGGCGGGACCGGGCCGCGCCGCCGGGTGCCGGATGGCCGCCACCGCACCGAGGGCGATGAAGGGCCAGAGGAGCGCCCGTGAGATGAGCAGACTGGGCAGGTTCTCGAGCTCGGCCAGCTCCTTGAAAGCCCAGTTGGCGTCGTGCGCCGCGATCCACAGCTGGTAGAGGCCGAAGGGTACCGAGCCCGCCGTCGCCAGGGCCAGCATGATGAACAGCTCTCTGCGGCGGGCCCGCCACAGGAAGAAGAGCCCGCCGGCGAGCAGCAGGCAGGGCACCACGAATCCGTGGAAGGAGGCCACCGCCGCCAGTGCCGGGGCGCCGAGCAATCCCCGCCAGCGCCCCTCGCCGGCTTCCAGCACTCCCCAGGCGAAGACGGCCAGGCCGGCCACTGCCAGTGCCACGTGGGGGGCCATGTTGAGTGTGTTCATGATCGTGAAGGACGGCGCGGTGATATCGAGGGGAATGGCCACGCCGAGGGGGGTCAGGGGCCGGCCGAGAACGAGGATGCCGAGGCCCCCGGCGAGGACCGCGCAGGCATAGCCGAGCGCCCGCTGACCGGCCGGCAGCGCCCGCCTCACAAAGAGCCAGGAGGCGGCAAGCACAGCCGGGACCGCAAACCAGCGAAAGATCTCCACCATGGCCAGGGCGGGCAGGCCAGTCCAGCCCAGCAGGTGGCCGAGCGCGATGTAGGGCGTGTACAGCAGGTACTCGGTGTGGTCCGAGCGGAGCAGGCGGTCGTCGAAAAGCCACGCACCGGCCGCCGCCTGGCGCGTCAGAAGCACGTAGCGCGGGAGGTCGTATACGCCCCAGACCTGGCCCAGGAAGATCGTCCCGGGCGGCGGCTTCAGATAGAGGTAAAGGCGCGGCCCGCTGGTCAGCAGGACCGCGATGCAAGCTACCGCAAACGCGAGCAGCCCCTCGCTGCGGAACCGCCCACTCGCCTCCGGCGCTTCCGGCTGACCGGCCGGGCCGGTCTCAGCCTGAGTGGCGGACGTAGCGGACCTTCCGCCGGGTCTTGTTCACCTTGGCGTCCTTGCCGACAATGCTGATTGAGCCGTCCGCCTCGAGCACAGCCAGCTTGACATCCCCCACCTTCTCGACACCGTGCTCGCGCATCGCCATCAGCGCCTCGTCATCGGTGACGCCCTCTCGCTTCATGGTTTTTTCGATGAATTCGCCGTCCTTGATGATCAGGGAGGGCGCCGGCGTGAGGAGACGGTGAAGGGCGGGAATGGTGTCGAGCCGGCCGACGACGAAGTTCGCCAAGAGGAGGGCCACGATGATGATCACCCCGCCCAGCAGCGAGCTGTCGGGCCCTGTCATGGCGGGCTGGACGGCGTTCGCCACCAGCAGGACGAAGACGAGGTCGAACAGCGTGAACTGTCCGACCTCGCGCTTGCCGAAGAGACGGAGCCCGATCAGGAGCACCAGGTAGATGCCGATCGAGCGAAGGATGAGCTCATACCAGGGGATACCGAGCTTCAGGAGGTCTCCCATGGCCGAGGAATTGTAAGGTGCCCGCCCGGCGCGCCGCTAGCCGCCGCCCTTCACTTTCATGATGATCAGCACGGCCGGACCGAGCAGGATCAGCCACAGCGTCGGGAAGATGCAGCCGACCATCGGTAGCATCATCTTGAGGGAGGCCTTGGCGGCCAGCTCCTCGGCGCGCTGGCGGCGCTTTCGGCGCATCTCCTCCGACTGCAGGCGGAGGATCTTGGCGAGGCCAACTCCCATCTGCTCGGACTGGATCACCGCCTGGGTGAAGTTGTGGAGATCCTCGACGCCGCAGCGGCGGCCCATCTCATCGAGGGCTTCGAGTCGCGGCCGGCCGAGCCGGACCTCCTGGAGAACGGTTCGGAACTCGTCAGCCAGGGCGTTGTCGAACTTGTCGGTGACGCGCTGCATGGCCGCGTCAAAGCCGAGGCCGGCCTCGACCGCGATGGTCAAAAGATCCATCACGTCTGGTAGTCCGAGCTGGATCTCCTTGCGCCGTGCCTGGACCTTGCTGCGCAGGTAGAAGACTGGGGCCAGGAAGCCGACCGCAGCGCCGACGCCGGCACCCGCGGCGAGGGCGATCACGTTATGGGCGAGCAGGCCCAGGAGCAGGCCGGCCACGAACAGCACGATGGCCAGCACGTAACGCAGTGCCTGGAAGTCAGTGGGGCTCAGGTTGCCCGGCCGACCGGCAAGGTTGAGCCTGTTCTGGAGGTCCTGGCGCGCCTTCTCAGGTGTGCGCTGAGACAGGTACTTGCCAAGCCTATCGATGGCCGGGCGGATGAACCGCTCCTGGAACGGCTTCTGAAGCTCGACCTCGTCAAGCGTCAGCGGCTTTTTTCCGGCAAAAAACGCCCGCCGCGCCCGGGCCCACTACCTCGCAACCAAGACCCCCCCCCCCCCGACCC
>CAXMLP010000204.1:0-3416 GCA_964194225.1 uncultured bacterium
TCAGCCGTTCCCTCCGAATGCAGGCGGGCGAGCTCCGCCGCGGCCGGCGCAGCCTCGCCCAGGAGAAGGCGGCGCGTGCCTCTTTGCGGATGGTCTTTCCGATGGTCGGCTGTATCTTCCCGACAATCTGGATCATCCTTCTCGGGCCCGCCCTCCTCGGGGTTGTCAGGGCGTGGCACGGATGAGGCTGCGTCCCTACTTCGGCCACACCTCCTGGCTTCAATCGCCCCTCTCGAAGGACGCCGCCATCGCCAAGATCGCGAGCATGATCGGCCAACCGCCGCTGCGCGGTGAGGTCGATGGCAGCTCTTTTTGGGTTCGTGGGGGCAGCGGCCTCGGCGGTCTCTACCCGTTCGGAACGGGGGACGTGGAGGTGGGGACGGGCGGCACTCGGGTGAGGATCTTCCTCGGCATTCACCCGGTGATCTACGCGCTGGAGGCGCTGGTGGCGATGTTGGTCGCACTCTGGACGGCAAGCGCGATCATGGCCGGACTCCTGCACCAGGCGGGGATACTCCCAAATGGGGTCTCCTGGCGGCCTTACGCCGGGTTGGCCGCCCTGGTTCTGGTGGCACTACTGGTCATCCAGGGGCATCGCCTGGCCAATCGTGAGAAGGCGATCATCCTGGATCGGCTACGCACGGCGACGGACGCGGGTCTTCAGGCGACCTCCTCCGAGTCGTAGACCTGCAGCAGCCGATAGAGGGTTGACCGCTCGGCCGGGATCCTGCCGATCGACCGGACTGCGCGGCGCAGCTCGCCTGGCAGCATCTCCTGGCCATGCGAGGCGCCCGCGGCGCGAGAGATGCTCTCGTTCATGAGGGTGCCACCGAGGTCGTTGGCGCCGGCCTGCAGCACCTCCAGGCAACCTTCGATCCCGCACTTGACCCAGGAAACCTGGATGTTGTCGATGTAGCCGCGGAGCCCGAGGCGAGCGACCGCGTGCATCTTGATGACCTCCTCCCAGGTCGGCCCTCGCCGCGCCCGTCCCTTGCGGTACATCGGCGCCTCCATGTGGACGAAGGGGAGCGGCACGAACTCGGTGATCCCGCCCGTGTCCGCCTGGATGTCCCTTAACACAACCAGGTGTTTAGCCCAGCTCGGAGGACCCTCGACGCTGCCAAACATAATCGTGGAGGTGGTCTTGAGGCCTACGCGGTGGGCTGCTCGGAGCACCTCCGACCACTGCGCAGTGTTGAGCTTATCGGGGCAGATGACGTGCCTCACCCGGTCGTCCAGAATCTCCGCGGCGGTGCCGGGCAGTGTGCCCAGGCCGGCCTCCTTCAACAGCTTGAGCTGCGCCTCGATGGAGCGATGCGCGGTTTGGGCCCCCTGGTACACCTCGAGCGGCGAGAAGGCGTGAATGTGCAGACCGGGGAGCGCCGCCCGGATCGCAGCGGTCAGCTCGACGTAGAAGTCTCCGGTGAAGCTGGGATGGATGCCGCCCTGCATGCAGACCTCGGTGGCCCCGCGGGCGACCGCCTCAGCGGCTCGCTCGACAACCTCGGCGATCGAAAGCAGCTCGGGCTTGCCGCGCAGGTCCTCGGACATCTTTCCCTTGCTGAAGGCGCAGAACTGGCACTTGTAGTAGCAGATGTTGGTGTAGTTGATGTTTCGATTCACCACGTAGGTGACCAGCTCTCCACTGACCTTGCGGCGTACCTGGTCGGCGAGCCGGGCCAGCGCGGTGATCTCGTCGCCCCGACTGCTGAAGAGCAGTTCGAGCTCGCCCTCCTCGAGCGTGGCGCCCTGCTCAGCGCGGCTCAGGACCCGTGCCACCGAGGGCCGGATAGAGGCCGGGACGAGCGCCGGAATCGGGGTTCCCGCCCCGGGGAACCAGTGGTCCTGCCGGGCGAGACCCTCGCCGTCGGCCGCTCGCAGCGCGTGGCGCAGCACCTCCGGATCGAGCCAGCGCTCGGCGGTGGCAAAGTCGCTCACGTATTCGGGGTAAACCGCCAGCCGCTCGACCAGCTGCCCACCCGCGGAGCGCGTCAGCTGGTCGAGCTCGCGGAGCCTCGGCCAGGGCGCCTCGGGGTTGACATAGTCCATCGTGACGGGCGACACGCCGCCCCAATCGTTGATGCCGGCGCTGAGGAGGGCCACGTAGTTGGCGGGCGATAGGTTGGGTGGCGCCTGCACGTTGGCGGTCGGCCCGGCCGCCAGGCGGGTGGCGGCAACCGTTCGCAGGAGATCCTCGAACGTCGGTTCCGGCGCCGAGCTCATGGCCGTGTCGGGCTTGGCGCGGAAGTTCTGGACGATCAGCTCCTGGATGTGCTCCTGGTCTGAGAGCTCCGCCAGGCAGGCGATGGTCTGGGACCTCTCAGCGAGCGTTTCGCCGATTCCGAGCAGCAGCCCGGTCGTGAATGGAATGTTGAGCTCACCGGCCTGCCGGATCGTCTCGAGTCGCCGGCTGGCCACCTTGTCCGGGCTCGCCCAATGCGCTTCACCACGCTCCAGCAGCCGGTCCGTCACCTGTTCCAGCATCAGCCCCTGACTGACGCTCACCCGCCGCAGGCTCGCCAGCTCCTTGGTGTCGAGCACCCCCGGGTTGAGGTGGGGGAGGAGACCGGTCTCGTGCATCACCCGCCCGGCAATGTGGGCCAGGTAGGCGACCGTCGATTCGAAGCCCATCTGGGCAAGCTCGTCACGGGCGACCCGGTAGCGCCGCTCGGGCTTGTCGCCGAGGGTGAAGAGCGCCTCGTGGCAGCCGGCCGCGGCCGCAGCGCGGGCCAGGGCGAGGATCTCCTCTTCGCTCATGTAGGCCGGGGCGCCGGGCGTCGGGGGCTTCGCAAAGGCGCAGTAGCCGCAGTTGTCCCGACAGAGCTGAGTGAGTGGAAGGAAGACCTTGCGCGAATAGGTGATCCGCTCCCCGTGGCCCTCCAGTCGCATCGAATCAGCTGCTTCGAGCAGCGAATCAAGCGGCCAGCCGGGCGAGAGCAGGCGTGCGATCGCCTCGGGGTCGCGAGAGCGAGCCAGCCGGATGGGTTCGGCGATCACCGTGAGCCCTCCATAGTAGGGAGCCGCCCCCCGCGCTGCGGCCGGAAAATACAAGTTTCAGATCAACTGGCCGCGCTATCCTTCTCGCCGGCTCAGCCTTTGACTCCCGCCCGCAGCCGGGGTGCATTCCCCAACAAAGGAAGTTGTCTTCTTCTTGAAAGTCGTGGTCAAGGATCCTGACGAGTTCGAAACCGCGCTTCGCGAATTCCGGCGCAAGATACAGGAGCAGGGCCTGGTCCGGGAGGTCAGGCGGCGGGAATCCTACGTTCCGCCGGCCGAGGCGCGCAAGGTCAAGTCCAGCAACGCTCGCCGCCGCAGCAAATAGCGATCGGAGGGAGTGAGCCACTATAATTGGGCCGTTCGGTGGCCATGGCGGAGGGGAAACACCCGTTCCCTTTCCGAACACGGAAGTTAAGCCC
>CAXMLP010000205.1:0-8592 GCA_964194225.1 uncultured bacterium
GATTCGCCGACGATGCCGAGCGTCTCGCCGGCATCGAGGTGAAAGGAGACGCCATCCACCGCCTTGACCAGCCCACCGCGGGTGGGGAAGACGGTATGGAGGTCCTCGACCTCCAGAAGGTGCTCGGCTGTCATCTTGTCATTTCAACCTGGGGTCGAAGGCGTCGCGAACGGCATTACCGAAGATATTCATGCAGAGCACCGTTATGAAGATAGCCAGGCCCGGGAAGATGACCAGGTAAATCGAGTGGAAGAAGTAGACCTGCGAATTGGCGAGCATGTTCCCCCAGCTGGCGGTGGGCGGCTGAATCCCGAGCCCGATGAAGTCGAGCGCCGCCTCGGTCAGGATGATGGCGCCGACGGCCAGGCTGGCCGCCACGATCATGACAGAGGCAACGTTGGGAAGCAGGTGGACAAAGATCAGCCGGGGCCCGGGTGCGCCCATCGCGCGGGTGGCCAGCATGAAGTCGCGTTCCTTGACCGATAGGACCTCGCCCCGGACCAGGCGCGCCACCCCGCCCCAGCCAACCAGGGCGATGATGACGGCCAGGCTGACCGGGTTGCTGGGGGTCAGCTGCCACGGCCCGACCCGGGGTTGAAGGATCGTGAGAAGGATCAGCAGGTAGATCGACGGCACCGAGAGGATCACGTCGACCAGGCGCATCAGGACCATCTCCACGATCCCGCCGTAGAAGCCGGCGACAAGACCGACCAGGCCACCGACGACGATGAGCAGCGACACCGCGACCGACGCCACCAGGAGGGTGACCCGGGCGCCGAAAAGAAGCCGCGTCAGGGTGTCGCGACCCAGCTCGTCAGTGCCCATGAGGTGCTCGCGGACCGGAGGGAGGTAGGTGTCGGCCAGCACCTGTCGAGCGGGATCGTAGTGGGTCACGTACTGGGCGATCAGAGGAGCCGCGACCGCCAGGAGGGCGAGGACGAGCACGACCGCGCCGCAGAACATCCCAATTCGGTTGGCGCGCAGGCGACCCCAGGATTCCCGCCAGTAGCTCTCGGCCCGCCTGTGCTTCACTGCCAAAGCGGGGCCCTGAGCGTCGGCCGGGACCGGTTCGGCCACCGTCGGCTGGATCATGTTGGGTTCACGAGAGCCGGATCCTCGGGTCGAGAACGGCGTAGAGAAGATCGGCGAGCAGGTTGCCGAAGACGACCAGGACCGCCACGAACGTGGTCAGCCCCATCACGGTCGTGTAGTCATGGCCGATTGCCGATTGGAGTGCGAACCGGCCGATTCCCGGCCAGCTGAAGACGATCTCGGTGATCGCCGCCCCGCTGACCAGCCCGGGTAGCTCGAGGCCGATCAGGGTCACCAGCGGGATGACCGCGTTGCGCAGGGCGTGGAGGTAGGTCACCCGGCGCACTCCCATCCCCTTGGCCCGAGCTGTGCGGACGTAATCCTGGGAGAGGACCTCGAGCATGCTCGACCGCGTGTAGCGCGACCAGACCGCCAGGTAGGCGAAGGAGAGCACCACCGCCGGCATGAGGAGATGGAAGGCCCGGTCGAGCGCATCCCCGCCGTTGTAGGAACTCTGGGCCCCGCCCGAGGGGAGCCAGGGCAGGCCCCACACCTTGAACTGGACAGAGAAGAGGAGGATCAGAAGCAGCCCGAGCCAGAAGGAGGGAATCGACACCCCGGCCACAGAGAGGCCGGTCATAAAGTGGTCGACCCGGCTGCCCCGCCGGAGCGCGCCGGTGACCCCGAGCGGGATGGCCATCAGGATTCCCAAGAGGAGGGCGGTGACGGCCAGCTCGAGCGTGTTCGGCAACCTGTCCCGGATGTGATCCATGACACGCGTGCCGTCGATGATCGAGGTGCCGAAGTCGCCCTCGAGGAGTCCCTTTGAGGGCTCCCCGGGCCAGGCGCCGGCCTGCTTGAGGACATAACCGACACCGAGCCAGTTGAGGTACTGGACCTGGGGCGGCTGGTCCAACCCGAGGTTGTGGCGGATCCGGGTGATGTCCTCCTGCCTGATGCTCGGGTTCAGCTCCAGGCCGGGGACGATGTCGCCCGCGGTGACGTAAATCAGCGTGTAGGCGAGGATCGTCACGCCGAAGAGGACGGGGATCGAGGCGACGACCCGACGCAGGGCGTACTTCAGAAACATGGGGGCATCACCAGGGGTTGGTCAGGGAGGTGCCAGGCACGCATGCCGGCACCTCCCCGTTCTCTTCCTACTTGCCGTCCGAGACCCACATGTCCTTGAGATAGGTACGGCGGCCCGAGAAGGTGTCGACCACCACCCCGTTGACCCGCTTGTTCACGCCGACGATCAGGTTGTTGAACAGCAGAACCGGGGCGGGCTGATCCTCGGCGATGATCTGCTGCATCTTGAAATAGGCCTCCTTGCGCTTCTTCTGATCCAGCGTGCTGACCGCATCGTCGAGAACCTTGTCGAGCTCGGCGCTCTTGTAGCTCATTCCGTTAAAGCCACCCACCTTGGCGTTGCGGGAATGGAAGACCGGCGACTGGTCCGGATCCACGCTCCAGCCGAACCCGATCAGCAGGAGCTGGAAGTTGCGGTTGTCCTTGAGCGCCGGCACCAGCACCTTGTTGAAGTCGACGAACTTGGGTGTGGCATCGACACCAATGTCCTTCCAGACCTGCTGCATGTTGACCAGGATGTTCTCGCGCACCTTGTTGCCGGCGTTGGTCAGCATCTCGAACTTCAGCTTGTTGCCGGCGGAATCGGCTCGGATCCCGTCCGCTCCCTTCTTCCAACCGGCGGCATCGAGCAGGCTCTCAGCCTTCGCCTTCTCAAAACCGAAGACGGGCTTGTTGTCCTTGTTGTATGCCCACGACGCCGGCGGCATCGACGTATTGGCCACGGTCGCCTGGTTGAAGTAGATCGCCTTGGCGATCGCCTTGCGATCCAGAGCCAGCAGGAGCGCCTGCCGAACCTCCCTCTGCTGGAAGAGGGCCGATTTTGCCTTGTCCAGCTGGTAGAGGTAGAAGACGAAGCTGAGCTGCGGGACCGAGTAGACCTGCAGGCTGTCGACGCCCTTTGCGTTGTCGAATGTCGCGGCGTCGAGGTCGCCGCGGTCGCCCTCGCCGGTCTTCAGCTGGTCCAGGATCGCCGTCGAGCTGGCGACGATCTTAAGGATGTACTGGTCCAGGTAGGGCGCCCCCCGGTAGTAGTTCTCGTTCCTGGCAAAGGTGACCTGCTCGCCCTTCTTCCAGGAAACGAACTTGAAGGCACCACTCGTGACGGTCGGCGCCGAGTTGGCGGGAGCGCTGTTGATCTCCTCCGGGGTCAGGCTGCCGTAGACGCTCTTGGGCAGGATGCCGTATTGGAGCTGCGCGGTGGCGAAGGGCGCGTAGACCTTCTTGGTCTTGAAGACGATCGTGGTCGCGTCGGGCGCGGTGATCGACTCCACGTACTCCTCGAGGTCACTCCTCCGCGGTGAGTTGACCTTCTTGTACTTCGGGTCCCACATCAGCTGGTAGGTGAAGAGCACATCCTCTGAGGTGAGCGCCTTGCCATCGGTCCACTTCACGTTGTCGCGGAGCTTGATCGTGTAGGTCAACCCGTCGGCGCTGAGCTTGGGGAGGTCTTTGGCGATGAGCGGGTAGAGCTCGGCCTTCGCGTTAATGGTGTAGAGGCCGTCGTAGACGTGGATCTGCGCGAGAGTGCTCCGATCGTCACCGCTGATGGTTGTGTTGAAGGTCTGCATGTCGGAGAACATCAATTCGGTGATGTGGCCGCCCTTCTTCGGCGTCCCGCCGGTCCCCGTGGTCGAGCTGGTCGCGTTGCCGCACGCTTCCAGGAACTCGAGCCCGCCGAGGGCGACGACGCTGAACGCGGCCGCCGCGCCCATGTTGCGGACGAATTGACGACGTGACCACAGGTCCAGGAACCTGTCGAATTCCTTTTCCTGCGCGTCCGTTCTTGCCTCTCGGCTCATTTTCTATCTCCCCGACGCCGGTCGACTCGCCGGCAATTGAATTAAACGCCGTCGAGCGACGACGGCGGCATCATAGAGCCAACCGGGATGCGGGGCCAGCGGCGAATCTGCCACGCCGCCCTCTCCCGCTCCGCCACTACTTCAACCGGGGGTCGAAGGCATCCCGGACCGCGTTCCCGAACAGGTTGGCGGCAAGGACGGTGGCGAAGATGCACATCCCAGGCAGGAAGACGAGCCAGGTGGAGTGGGCGAAGTATTGCTGGGCACTGCTGAGCATGTTGCCCCAGGACGGCTGCGGGGGGTGGATGCCGAAGCCCAGGTAGTCGAGCGCGGCCTCGGCCAGGATCACGCCACCCACACCGAGGCTCGCCGAGACGATCAGGATGGGGAGGACGTTGGGCAGCAGGTGCACGAAGATCATCCGGCGATCAAGGGCGCCGATTGATCGCGCCGCCACCATGAACTCGCGGTTGCGGACGCCGAGCACCTCACCCCGGACCAGCCTTGCGGTTCCCCCCCAGCCCACCGAGGCGATGGTTAGAGACAGCGTCACCAGGTTGCTTTGGCGGAAGAACAGGATCCCCACCAGGATGAAGAGGAACAGTCGAGGAACCGACAGGATGATGTCGACCAGCCGCATCAGGACATCGTCGATCAGCCCGCCGTAGTACCCCGCGACCAGCCCCACGACGGTCCCCACGCTGAGTGACAGCGTGACGGTGAGCGCGGCGACCCCGAGGGAGACCTGCGCGCCGTAAACGAGCCGCGTCAGCGTGTCCCTCCCCAGCTCATCACTGCCCAGGACATGTCCCGGGCTGAAGGGGGCGGCGAAGTTGTTGTCGAGGTCCTGCGCGCTGAAACCGTGCCTTGTGCCGTAGGCCGAGATGAGGGGCGCGAGGAGCGCCACCACCGACATGAACAGCACCACGGCGCCCGCGGCCATCCCAAACCGGTTCTGGCTAAGGCGCTCCCAGGACTCGCTCCAATAGCTTTGCGCTGGCCTGCGGGCGGCTCCCTCGAAGGCCGACTCGACCCGCACCTCGCTGGCTGGACTGATCACGTGGTGTACCTGATTCGGGGGTCCAGGACGGCATAGAGCACGTCGGCGAGCAGGTTGCCCGCGATCACCAGCATGGCCGCGAAGGTGGTGATCCCCATCACCATCGTGTAGTCGTACGCCAGCGCTCGCTCGTAGGCGAAGCGGCCGATGCCGGGCCAGCCGAAGACGACCTCCACCACGACACCACCACTGACCAGTCCAGGCAGCTCCAGGCCGATCAAGGTAACGAGGGGGATGACCGCGTTGCGGAGGGCGTGGAGATAGACGACGCGGCCCTCCCGCATCCCCTTGGACCGGGCGGTGCGCACATAGTCCAGCGAGAGGATCTCGAGCATGCTGGAGCGCGTGAAGCGCGACCAGATGGAGAGATAGGCGAAACCCAGGACGGCCGACGGGAGGATGAGGTGGACGAATCGGTCGATGATGTCCGTGCCCCCCGATAACGGGTCGTAAGCACCACCTGTCGGCAGCCATGGCCCACCGAAATGCTGCGCCGGATAGACACCGAAGGCCAAGATTAATAGCAGCCCGAGCCAGAACTCGGGGATGGCGAATCCGGCCACCGAAACGGTCGTGAACGCATGGTCGAGCCGGCTGCCCCGGCGGAGCGCCGACACCACGCCGAGCGGGATGGAGATGGCGACGCCCAACACGATGGCGGCGACCGTCAGCTCCAGCGTGTTCGGCAGCCGCTGCAGGATGTGATCGGTCACATGGCTGCCGTCGATCATCGAACGGCCGAAATCCAGGTGCACGATGTTCCACAGCCACTGTCCGTACTGCACGTACCAGGGCTGATCCAGCCCGTACTCACGGCGAATGTTGGTTACAGCCTGGGCCGAGAGGTGTGGGTTGTCGTAATTGACCCCCGGCACGTAATCGCCCCCGGTGGCGTGCATCAGGCCGAAGGTGAGCGCCGTCACCCCGAGCACGACGGGGATGGCGACGATGAGGCGCCGAACCAAGTACCTCCAGAGCATTGACGCCGGGGCCGTCTAGTCCGGGCTGGCTACTTGCCGTCCGTGACGAAAACATCCTTGAGCCAGGGGCGGGAGGCGTAGCGGTTGAACGGCCCCACTGCCCAATTCTCGACCCGCTTGGAGACACCCGAGAGGCTCTTGGGAAGCGTCAGCGGACCCACCGGCAGGTCCTCCATGACCAGCTTTTGGACCTCGATGTAGATGTCCTTGCGCTGCTTCTGCTCGGTGATCCCGAGGGCCTTCTCGAGCAGCTCGTCCACCTTGGGGTTGGAGTAGCCCATCCGGTTGGCACCCTTGCCGATGAACTTGGCCTCGTACTGGCTGTTGATGTCAGAGGGGTCGACTCCATACGAGATCCCACCCATCACCATGTCGAAGTCCCGCGTCTGCCGCGTCTTCACGTACTCGGAGAACTGGATCAGCTTGGGCTGGGCATCGACGCCGATCTGCTTCCACTGCTCGGCGAGCACCTGGAGCACCGACTCCCGGTTCTTGTTCCCCTTGTTGGTGATCATTTCAAAGCTGAACTTGACGCCGTCCTTGACCCGGATGCCGTCGGGACCGAGCTTCCAACCAGCGGTGTCCAGCATCTGCTGGGCCTTCTTGGGGTCGTAGGCGTACTTGGGCAGGTCCGAGGTGAGCGCCCAGGATGTGCTGGGCAGGATGGAGGTCGCCGGCACCGCCTGCTTGAAGTAGACGCGGTCGGCCAGCTTCTGCCGGTCGAGCGCGTAGTACAGCGCTTGGCGCACCGTCTTGTCGCTGAAGATCTTGCCGCTAGGCCGGCCCTTAGGATTGTTGGGGTCCATCTGGTAGCCGTACCAGTCCCAGCTGGGCGCCACGAAGCTCACCCGCCTCACGTTGGTGGCGGAGGCCAGGTCATCCCACAGGCTGGGCTCTACTGCCGCGATGTCCACCTCCCCCGTCTTCAGCTGATTCACGCCGGCGATGCCATCGGCGACGTTCTTGATCACCCACTGGTCCACGTTCGGCCGGCCGAGGAAGTACTTGGCGTTCGCGTTGAGCACGATCTGCTGGCTCTTTTCATACTTGGCGAGGGTGAAGGGGCCGCTGAAGACCGTCGGGTTGAGGCTGAAGTCCGCCTTGCGAAAGTCCGCCGGCTTGGCGTCCACAATCGATTGCAGAAGGTGTTTGGGGAGCGGCCTTTCGCCCGCGATGTAGGAGTCGATGAAGGGGGCGTAAACCTTCTTGAGCTTGATGACGACGGTGTACTTGTCGGGCGCGGTGACCGACTGGATGGTGTCCTTGAGGTCGGGCGCGTCGGGGGCGTTGACGACGTCGGCGTACTTGGGGTCGTAGCGCAGTGCGTAGGTGAAAACGATGTCCTCCGCCGTGAGGGGCTGCCCGTCCGACCACTGGACGTCGTTGCGCAGCTCGAGCTTGTAGCTGAGGCCGTCGGAAGAAGCCTTGGGCACCGCCTTCGCGATCGAGGGGATCGGCGTCCCGTCTTGGCGAACATCGAGGATGGGCGCGAACATCATGCCGATCGGGATCGTGCTGGCCGTGTCCTGGGCGAAGATGGAGAAGAAGGTGGTTGGATCGGAGGTGGTGGCCTCGGTGACATGGCCGCCCTTCTTGACGTTCTTGGTCTGGGCGGTCTGGGCGGTGGGAGTGCCGCCGCAGGCGGCGAGGACCGCCTCCAGCCCACCAGCCATGAAGAGCGTGAAGGCCGCGGCGCCGCCCGTCCTGCGAAGGAAGTCGCGCCGGGACCACTGGTCAAGAAACCTGTCGAACTCGCTGCCCTCGCCTGAACTCATCTGCGTTCATCTCCTCGGTCTGTCTTCGACCGGCCATCGCCCCGTCATTCCCTCCGGTTCCTTGGAACCTGGGCTGGCGGGCATGATAGGGCAGACGTGGTGATCGGGGTTCTTCGGATTCGGCTGCACCTCCCCGACAGCGGCTCGCTCAAAGCCAAGCGTCAGGTCGTCGCCGGACTTCTAAAACAGGTCCGGAACCACTTCGCCGTGGCCGCCGCGGAGGTCGGCGACGGAGACCTCTGGCAGCTCGCCGACCTCGGCTTCGCCTGTGTCAGCAACGACGCCCGCCATGCCGACGAGGTGCTGGCCCGCGTCCTGCGCTTCGTCGAGGCTCGAGCCGGTGAGGCAGTCGTTGCTAATGTCAGCACGGAGGTGCTGAGACTGAGTTGATTACCGAGGTTGAGGAGGTCCGCCGCAGGCTGCGCGCCGGCAACCTCCCCACCGCCTTACTGGCGAGCGAGGGGGGAACCGTCGCCGGCCTCAGCCGGGCGGAGCTCCGCCGGCGGGCGGGCGAGGTCGCCGGCGGCCTGGCCGCGCTTGGGGTGCAGCCCGGCGACCGTGTGGGCCTGTACGCGGCCAACTCGGTCGACTGGATCCTGGCCTACCTCGGCGGCCAGCTCCGCGGTGCTGTGATGGTGCCATTCAACCCCGCTTACCGGACGGCCGAGGTGACTCACATCGTCAGCGACTCGGACCCCCGGCTGGTGATCACCGACGCCGAACGGGAGCCTTTTGTCGCGCCCCTGGGCCGGGCGTTTCTGCTGCTCGAACGGTTGCCCGCCGACGAGCAGCCGGCACTCCCCGAGCTGGACGCGCAGAGCCCCGCGCTGATCATCTACACCTCGGGCACCACCGGC
>CAXMLP010000206.1:0-2763 GCA_964194225.1 uncultured bacterium
AGATGTGTATAAGAGACAGGCATAAGTACCAATCACGAATTCGCAACCGCTGTTCCCGAAGCGAGGCGCAGTTTGGCGAATTCCACCGCCAGGCCAGGCAATTGATAGTGCGCATTGAGACCGCTTGGATTGGGCAAGAGCCAGACGAGGGTGGTTCCAAGCGGCTCGGGCTGAAGCCCGATGGCTGCTCCCGGAAAGCCGAACCCGGCCCGGTAGGCGGTGACTCCAAGCATCGCCAGGAAGGCGGGCCGCAGCGCCGCAACCTTGCTCCTGAGTGCCATCGCCCCCTCGCTTAGCTCCTGGGTTGAGAGTTCTGAGGCCGCCGCCGTCGTGCGCGGCACGAGGTTGGTCACACCCAACCCGTACCGGAGAAGCTCGCTCTGCTCCCTCGGCGCCAGCTGGCGAGGTGTGAACCCCGACCGATGCAGGGTCGGCCAGAACCGATTGCCCGGTCGAGCGAAATGATGGCCCGTCGCACCCGAGTAGAGCCCCGGGTTGATCCCGCAGAAGAGGACTCTCAGGCCAGGGGCAATGACGTCCTGGATCGTCCTGGATCTCGCTGCAACGAGATCAGCAGGTGTCGGACGGCCTACCAGGGCCGGGCGACGGAGACGGTTTGCGCCAGCAATTCGTCCTGGCTGATCCAGCCCGCAACCGCGCCGGCGCGGACCTTGGTCTCCAGGGCCCGGCGGACCGCCTCGGCGATCTCAGCACCGCTGAATCCCTCAGAGGCGGCCAGGAGCCGCTCCCAGGCGGCATCATCCATCGGTTCGAAGACCGGGCGGCCGGCCCGCTTGTCGGACTTGCGCAGGTGGACCGCAAAGATCGCTCGCCGGCCCACCGAGTCGGGCAGGCCCACCTCAACCAGGCGGTCGAAGCGACCCGGGCGGGTCAATGCCTCGTCAACCGCATCCGGCCGGTTGGTGGCAGCAAGGATCAGGACACCATCGGTGCCCTCAAGGCCATCCATGTTCTCAAGAAAGGTGCTGACGAGCCGGTGGGTCGCCTCGTGGGCGTCGTCGCGCGAACGCCCCAGGGCATCGATCTCATCGAAGAAGAGGACAGCCGGCTTTTCCCGACGCGCCCAATCAAACGCCTCCTGCAGCTTCTTCTCCGCCTCCCCGTACCATTTGGACACGACATCGGTGGCACGAACGTGGATGAACTTTGCGCCCGACTCCCGGGCCAGGCAGCGGGCCAGCAGCGTCTTGCCAGTGCCGGGAGGGCCGAAGAGCAGCAAGCCGCGCGGGGGCTTGACTCCCCAACGGCGGTAGCTGTCGGGATCTTTGATCGATTGGACGATGGAGCGGAGCTGGGTCTTGGCCTCCTCCTGTCCTCCCACGTCATCGAAGGTCACCGCCTCGTCCGACTCGTCGTCGGCCGGGGGTTGGTAAACCCGCCCCGGGTTCCCGCCCTGGCGGGGGACGCGCGAGGCGACATCGGAGGCACCCTGCCTGATCTTGCGCAGGGCTCCCAGCGCCGCCTCCACTCCCAATCCGGTCGGCTGCAGCGTCAGTTCCACATCCGGCAGGTCCTTGGCGGCCGCCTTGTAGATCCCCTCCACGACGTTCACGAGAATCCGCGTGAAGAGTTCCAGGTCCTCTTTGATGGCAGCCTCGCCGGCAACCTCATGGGCGCTGGCCCCGGGATAGATCAACGGGATGATGATGGGCCAGCTGCCACAGGCGACAACCAACTGGTTGAGGGGGCCCGGCGTTACGACGAAGCGCTCTTCCACCACGGTCGAACCGCGGCGCGCCCGGGTCTGCAGCCCATCCAGCTGAGGAATGCGGAGGATGGCGCGCGGTTGCAGGATCCCGGCCAGGGAGAGCTTCCCGCCCGGAGCGGGGCCACCGCGAGCGAGGACGAGCAGACCCGCCAGCGGGGACGGCAGCGACGTCTGGCCCACCACTGTGAGCGGCAGGCCCTTCGCAATGGCGGCGATCAGCTCCGGCGACCAGGAAACCTTCATCGGGGCAAGCGTCTCAGGCCAACGCCGCGACGACTCGCGGCGGGACTGGTGGGACGGATGGGTGGATTCAGAGCAACTTTCCTCTCTACCCATGCTACCGAGAGGAAAGCGCCCCGAAACCCCACCCCTGGGCAAGAACGCAGTCTGCCGGGCGTCGTGACAGGCATGAGGAAGACCGCGATCGCCCTCGTCGCCCTCGTGATTGTTCTGTTCCTTTTCGACCAGTTCTCGCGCCACCTGCTGGGCCTTGACTGCATCGGCCCCGTGCTGCTTGTCTGGGGCTGCCTGGCCGCGCCTTACCCGGGCAGCTTTGCGGCGGCCGGCGACCTGAGCGGCAGCGTGCTCCTGTATGGCGGAATTGCCCTCGGTGGGATCGCGGTCGCGTACGTTCTCGGCGAGGTGGGTTCCAGCCTTGCCGCCTACCTCCTGAAGCGTTTCCGGCCCGACCTATTGAAGAAGATCGAGCCCCAGGAGAAGCCCCGCACCTACCGAGTCCGCTGAAAAGCTGCTTCAGTGATGGCCGTGTGAGCCGGCGGGCTTCACAAAGTCCACCTCCACCAGACGCGGGTCGCGGGCGTTGCGCAGTCGGGCGATGGCGCCCCGACGGGGCTCGAGGATCAGCACGAGCAGAAAGACCAGCGTGGTGACGCAGACGATCAGGCTGCCGCTCGCCACGTTCAGGTGATAGGCGACCACGAGTCCGACCACTCCGCTCAGCGCCCCGACGCCGGCACTGATCGCAAGCATGGTGGGCACCCGATTGCTCAGCAACCGAGCCGTAGCGGCGGGGG
>CAXMLP010000207.1:0-5151 GCA_964194225.1 uncultured bacterium
CAGGCGGCGGCGCCGGCCAGGCCCTGGGAGTCCGGCCCGATGTTGAACAGCTGGCAGGAAGTGCCCAGCGCCTGGATGCTCAGCGAGTCGAGAGACACCGTGTCAACGGTCCTGTTCACGAGACGCTCGTGAAGGTGAGGGGCTGCTGCGAGTCACTCGTCCTGACGCTCGGGCTGAGGTTCAGATGGCCGCCGGTCACCGCTGCCCGCCGCCCCGGCTGAGCACGACCCGCGGGACCCGACCCCGGGAAGCCGATTGCCCCGCCCGTCGTGCTGGCGACGACCGGCGGATGAAGCGGAGCCTGGGCGTCCTTGATGTGCTTGGCCACGTAGGCCGACGAGCCGAGCGCCGACAGTGAGGTGAGCGCGACCGCAAGCATCTTCAGGAGCCAGGCCGGCATCTCAGCGCACCCCGACTCCCGCTCGGATGAACGGGATCACATCGAACTTGCCCCCCAGCACCTCGGCCGCGTCGGCGCCCAGATGGCCACTCAGGATCTCCTGATAGACGGACCGGAAGTCCACGGTGTACTTGAGGTTGCCGGTCGCGTCGAGGTCGGCCAGCCGTGGCGGATCACCGTAGAGGCCACCCTTGACGGGTGAGCCGATGAGGAGGAGAGGCGAGGCGGCGCCGTGGTCAGTCCCTCCGGAGGCATTCTCCTTTGGTCGCCGGCCGAACTCGGACCAGGTCGCGAGAAGAACGTCGTCAGCCATTCCATGGGCGTCGAGATCGGTGAAGAAGGCGCTCACCGCCTGGTCGAAGTAGCTCATCAGGTCGTCGTGCCGATTGAGCTCGGTGTAATGGGTGTCGAACCCTCCCAGCGTCACGTGCAGCAGCTTTACACCGGTCCCCGCAACGATCAGCTCAGCGGCCAGCTGGAGGGCCGCCGCGAGCTGGTTCTTGGATGAATATACGAGCTTGGCGTTGTCCTTATAGGTGGCCATCGGCTGATAGCGGCTGGCCGCCGTCTTGAGGCTGGCGATGGTATCCCGGGCGGTCGCTACTGCGGTGTCAAACAGCGCACCATAGATGCCGGGGGTGTCGCGGTAGAGGGCCGTGACCGCCTGTTCGACGGGATCCCCGCCCTGGAACCCGAAGTTCTTCGGATCCTGCACAACTGTGAGCGTCGCCTGGAGATCGCGGAGAGCGCCGGGCACGTTGGTGGTGCCGCAGGCGCAGCCGGTCAGCGGGTGGCCGAGCGTGTCGTACTGCTTGGCCATCAGCTGGCCCAGCCAGCCATTGACCGATCGTCGGGTCGGATCCCCCGTTTCCCAGATCCGGATTGACTCGAAGTGGGAGAACACCGGGTTGGGATAGCCCACGCTGTGGACGATCGCCACCCGGCCCTGGTCGTAGAGCTTTTTGACACCGGCCAGGTTGTGGTTCAGTCCGTAGTCCGCGCTGATCGGCAGCGCCTGCGCCACCGAGGGGCCGGCGAGCCGGGGCCGGTAATCGTGGAGCTTGGGCTCCTGCAGCGGAACCAGCGTGCGCAGACCGTCATTGCCGCCGGCCAGCTGCACCATCACGAGGATCTTGTTGTTGGTTATGCCCTGCCGCTTGGCCGCATAGACCGCTCTCGCAAAGGCGTCGGGCACCGCTGCATAACCGGCGGCGAGCCCGGCCGCCCCGGCGCCAAAGACCAGTCCGGCCTTGAGGAAATCGCGTCGCTTCAGCTGGTTGATGCCGTGCTCTTGGGACATTTGCGTCACACCTACTTCAATTGGAATTCCGGAGAGGCGAGGACGGCCAGCCACCGTTCGGCGTCGCTGTTCGCCGCGTTCAGCTGCCTCGCCGTGGCGGGACTGAGGACGCCGTCGAGATGATGGCTGGGAGCGTCCGCGGCCGGCGGCAGGGTCCGCGAAGACTTGAGCAGCGCGGTCACGAAATTGACGCGGGCCAGCACGGTGTTCGATGAGATCCAGCCCTCGTTGAGAGGCCAGCCGCCGACGTCGGGCATGTCAAACAGGTTCTGCCCCATCCCGCCTCCCTGCTGCACGACCAGCTGGGCGGAGTTGGTCGCCCCGACGGCGCGGATGGCGTGGACCATGAATTCGACCGGCTGCTTGACGAGCGAGCGGTAAGCGGTGGGGGCGACGAATTCGTCAGCCATGAAGACGTCGTGCATCAGCTGGCGCACGCTCCACTTCGATTTGACCAGATTCGCGGCCAGCCGGTTGACCAGCGCAGTCGACGGGTTGGGCGTCGCGAAGTTGATCAGAACCCGCCGCACCAGGTAGGGCGCCGTCGCCTTCTGAGCCAGGATCTGATCGATCACCCCCTGCGCGTCGAACCGGGCAGTCCGGCCGAGAAACGTGACCTGCCCGGCAAAGGCGCGCTGGGCGTCGAAGATGCCGGTCCGGCCGGCGTCGAAGGCGGGATTGACCTTGGCCTGCTGCGCCGGGGTCAGCTTTGGGTCGCTCTTCTGGGAAGCGACCTGGGCCTGCGTGCGCGGCTCGCGCCAGCCGGCCAGCGCCTTGGCCCCCGCCCGGACGTCAGCCTCGCTGAAGGCGCCGGGGCCCATCGTGAAGAGCTCCATCAGCTCCCTGGAATAGTTCTCATTAGGACTCTTTCCCGTCGAGGTGCCAAGGTCGAGGTAGCGAAGCATTCCCGGGTCGATGGTGGCCTGGTAGAGGAAGCTGCGCAGGTCACCGAGCGCGTGCTCCCGCCAGGTCTGGTTCTGCCAATAGATGAAGGGGTACTGAAGGCCCACCTTGCGGTAGTCACTGGTCAGGTGCCCGTGCCAGAAGAGTGTCATCCGCTCCGCAAATGGAGTGGGCGAGTTGAGCATGTGGTCGATCCACCATCGCTGGAGCTCGTTGACCTTGATCGGACTCGTCCGGGACGCGCCGTCCCCACCGGGAAACGCCGCGGCCGGCGCCGGCGCTGTTTCGACCAGCCGGTCGACGGTGCGCCGGTAGCCGTCCGCCATCGCGCGCTCGGCCTCCGCCGCTGAGGCGCCGAAGGTGGCGCGTCGAAGGAGATGGAGCACCTGCGACCGCTCGCTGCCGAGCGGCGAGATCCAGTCGGTCCTGCCGCTCGCGGCGCGGCCCGAGCTGGCTGGCTGGTTCAAGCCGAGCAGGCGCAGCGCCGCGATGCCGGCTCCGCCGGCGGCGGCCACGCCGAGCACCGTTCGCCGGGTCACGCCGCCCGTCCTGCTGGGCCGGTCCCGACGCGAGCGGGTCGTCTCAGCCTCGGATCGAACTGCCATGGCCGAATTGAACCGCGGCACCGGGCGCCCCATCTTCAGCGGGGTATCAATCCTTTGTAAAGCCCCGCCGGAGTCTCCCTGTCACATTCCCGCCCCGCCCGGTGCTGTTATGGGTGTGCAGACCATGACCGCCGCCCCGGAAGCCAGACTTGCAGCTGGAGTGGACACTTTCGAACGACTCTTCCGCGACGAGTACCCGCGAGTGGTGGCGATTGCCAACCGCGTCCTTGCCGACCGCCAGGAGGCCGAGGACGTGGCCCAGGAGGTGTTCGTCGATTTTCATCGGCTTCATCGTGCTGATGCGCCCTACGCCGGCCCCTGGCTCCATCGGGCGGCCGCCAACACCGCGCTGAACAGTGTTCGCTCTCGGACTCGGAGGGCCCGCCGGGAGGCGAACTATGGCGGGCTGGCGGCCAGCCAACTGCCGGATCCGGCCGAGGCTGCCGAGCAGGAGGAACAGCGACGGGCGGTCCGGGCGGCGCTCGCCCGGCTTCCCAAAAAGCGCGCCAGCGTGCTCGCCCTGCGCTACGCCGGTCTCAGCTATGCCGAGGTCGCGGCAGCGTTGGGTGTGAATGTCGGCCAGGTCGGAACCCTATTACGAAGAGCCGAAGCCGCGCTTCGACAGGAGGTGAACCGTGCGACATCTTGATGACGGCGCCCTGCGCCGATTGATCGACGAACCCCTCGCTGCGGGCGAAACCGAGCGCCACCACCTGGCGGAATGTCCGACCTGCCTGGAGCGCAGCCGGAACCTGAAGCAGATCGCCACCGCGGCGGCCGGCCTGCTCAGTGTGGCGGAGACCGAACCGAATGCGGCAGCGGCTCTCGGCACTCTGCGGGGACGCCTCTCGCTGGCGCCCTCACCCCAGCGAGCCCTGGCCCGGTTGGGCGTTTCCTTCCGGCCGCTGGTGCGGCCGGCGATGGTGGCGGCGGCGATGCTGCTCGTGACGGCCGTGGGAGTGGCCGCCACCCCCTCCCTGCTCCCCTTCTTTCAATCCGGCCAGGTGACAGCGGTCCCGGTTTCGGTTCCCGACAGGGGGATGATCGCCGGCCTGCCTGACCTCTCCAACTACGGCACCGTCGAGGTCGTAACCCAGGGCGAGAATGCCTCTGTTCTAACTGCTGCCGAAGCCAAGCAGCTGACCGGACTGACCCCGCCCGCCGCGCCGGCGGACTACGCGGGCAAGCAGGTCACCTACCAGGTGATCGGGAAGTCGGTGGCGACCTTCACCTTCAGCGCGGAGAAGGCGCGAGCGGCCGCCCTGGCCGCCGGCAAGCCGGCACCCGACTTCAGCAAGGTGCCGGGCATCGACCGGACCAAGCTGACCGTGACCCTGGGCCCTGCAGTGGCTGCCGTTTTCGGCACCATCGATAAGAAGAGCGATCTCGGCAACCTTCCCCTGGTGATCGCGGTTTCCGAGGCTCCCCAGGTGACATCCTCCGGAGCGTCGGTGAAGGAATTGGAAAACTTCCTGATCGCGCAACCCGGCATCGCCGGCAACCCGGAGCTCATCGCACAGATCCGGTCGATCGGCGATCCACTTGCGGCCGGCGACCTGGTCATCCCAGTACCGGCGAATCTGGCGACGTCGAAACCGGCACTCGTCAACGGCGCCCGCGGCGTCATGATCAGCGAGAAGACGGGCCTCGTCAGGGCTGTCGTCTGGCAGAAGAACGAGGCGGCCAAGGGAGAAAAGGAACACTTCCGGATCTACGCTGTGGCGGGGCATTTCGATGCAGAGCAGATCCTCAGCCTCGCCACCAGCCTCAAGGGGTAGTTCTGCGGCCGACGCACTAACCTGGACGGCGGGTGACGCGCCCGCCGTCCACACCCAGGACCTGGCCAAGCGATACGGCGCCATCACCGCGCTGGCCGGGCTCACCATGACCGTGCCGAGGGGCGAGGTTTTCGGCTTCCTCGGGCCCAACGGCGCCGGCAAGAC
>CAXMLP010000208.1:0-2051 GCA_964194225.1 uncultured bacterium
AGCTGGGTGAACTCCGGCTGCCGGTCGGCGCGGAGGTTCTCGTCCCGGAAGCAGCGAGCGATCTGGTAGTAGCGCTGGACGCCAGCCACCATCAGGATCTGCTTGAGGACCTGGGGCGATTGGGGAAGGGCGTAGAACTCGCCCCCGTGGAGCCGGCTGGGAACCAGGAAGTCTCGCGCCCCGCCGGGACTGGTCGCCGCCAGGATGGGCGTCTCGACCTCGATGAACTCCGCCTCCTCCATGTGACTGCGGATGATCTGGTTGACCCGCGAGCGGGTTTCCAGGATCCGCATCATCGCCGGCCGGCGCAGGTCGAGGTAGCGGTACTCGAGCCGGGTCTTCTCCTCGGGCAGCTCCTCCCCCTCGATTGAGAAGGGCGGCGTCAGGCTGCTGTTGATGATCTCCAGTTCGGCTGCCAGCACCTCGAAGGCGCCGGTCGCCAGCTTCGGGTTCTCCGACCCCGCCGGCCGGCCGCGAACCGTCCCCCGAACATGCACGACGTATTCAGCCCGCAGCTCGGCAGCCCGTTCGGCCGCCGCCGCCGCTTCGCTCGGGTTGAAGACGACCTGCACAGCCCCCCAACGATCACGAACGTCAATGAAGATCAGGCCGCCATGGTCGCGGCGGCGCGCCACCCAGCCATAGATATCCACTTCCTGGCCCACCTGGTCCGGGCCGACGCGACCGCACTTGAGCGCGCCGTAACCGCTCATGCGAGCGCCTCGGCGAGCTCTCGCCAGGGAACCTCACGCTGCTCGCCGGATCCCATCTCCCTCAGCTGGACCACCTCACGGGCGGCTTCGACCTCGTTCATGACGGCGACCCAGCGGCTGCCCAGCCGGTTGGCCGACCGCATCTTTGCCTTGAGGCTCCGCTGGCTGTAGTCAACTGCCGTGCTGCGCACCGCCCGGCATATCCGTCCAACCCGGGCGGCGGGCTCGAGCAGCGGTCCATCGGGCACGACCAGCACCTCGGCGGCGGCGGGCGCCGGAACTGCGACCCCCTCCTCCTTCATCATGGCGACGGTCCGGTCGAGGCCGGTGGCGAAGCCCACCGCGGGAGTCGCCGGCCAGCCGATCGCGGTGGCCAGGCCGTCGTACCTGCCGCCGCCGCCGAGGGCGTTCTGCTGGCCCCCGATCGCCTCGTGCCAGAACTCGAATGCGGTCCGGGTGTAATAGTCGAGGCCGCGCACGATGCGCGGGTTGAGACGGTATTCGATGCCGGCGTCGTCAAGCAGCCGGCGCACTCCGGCGAACGCTGTCCGGCACTCATCACACAGGTACTCGGTGATCAATGGCGCGTCCTTCACGAACCTGTTGTCGGCCTTGCAGTCGAGAAGCCGAAGGGGATTCACCTCGAGGCGGCGCCGGCAGTCGGCGCAGAGCTCCGGCTGGAGCGGTCGGTAGTAGTCCAGCAGCGCCTGCCGGTAGGCGGGCCGGCATTTGCCGTCGCCGATGCTGTTCAGCTGAAGGCTGACTCCCTTCATTCCGAGGTCTCGAAACCACGTCCATGCCACCTCGATCACCTCGGCGTCAAGCGCCGGCGAGTCCTCGCCGATTGCCTCGAGGCTGAACTGGTAGAGCTGACGGTAGCGACCGGCCTGGGGCCGATCGTGCCTGAACATCGGGCCGATCAAATAGAGCCGCGCCGGCTGCGGACCCTGGTTGAGGCCACCCTCGAAGTAGGCTCGGAGCGTGCCCGCGGTTCCCTCTGGGCGGAGAACCAACCAGCGGCCGCCCGGATCCTGGAACCTGTAGAGCTCCTTCGCAACCACATCAGTCGCCTCTCCCACTCCGCGCTCGACCAGCTCCACCGGTTCGATGATGGGGGTCTCCAGCTGCTGGTAGCCGTACCGTTCGGCGACTGCCTGGGCGGCCTGCTCGGCGACCCGCCACGCCGGTCGCTCGCCGGGCAGAATGTCACGTACGCCCCGCGTGGCTCTGACCGGCTGGCTCTCAGGCATCAAGCGATTCTACTTTTGTATTCCATGAAACCCCCCAATCGCCCCACCTGCTGTTGAACACCTGGTTTCGGGAGGCTGTCGCGGCGGG
>CAXMLP010000209.1:0-5598 GCA_964194225.1 uncultured bacterium
GATGAAGAGCATCGCGGTCAGGTAAAAACGAACCGACATCCGATGGCGCGCCTTCGTCGTCGGCACGATGCCGGATTCGTACGGCTGGAGCTTGCGGCGATTCGGCCGCGAGGGGCCGATCACGAAGCTCAGGCCGACCAGGGAAACCACGACGGCCGTGCTGATGACCAGGAAGATCAGCAGAGGGCCGTAGTCGGAAAGCAGTTGAGATCCTCCCCCTTGATGGGCTGATGCAGGAAGGTGACGGGTGAGATTTTAGCCAAGTGGCCGCCGCCGCCCGGCCGGTCCCTCTTCAGGCGGTGGACTGGCTGAAGCTGATCTTGGTCCCATGGCTGAGCGTGGCGTCCACCGGGCAGTACTTGTTGACCGCCATGTCGAGTGCGCTCTGGACGAGCGCTTTGTCGTGCTCGCCATTCCAACCGATCTTGAAGTTGATCCGGATCTCGGTGAAGGCGTGCGGCCATTCCTTCTCCGTGTCGCCTTCGACCTCGACATCGAGGGAGGTGTACGGCTGCTTGAACTTCTTGAGGAGCAGGACCGCGTTCACCCCGGTGCAGCCGCCGAGCGCCCCCAGCAGCATCTCGGTGGGCCGCATGCCCTCGTCATCGCCGAAAGCCGGCGGCTCGTCGATGATGGCGGTGTGACCGGAGGCCGCCCTGACTTCGAACTTCACCTTCTGTCCAGACCAATGAGCTACGGCTTTCGCCATGATTTGTCTTCTCCAATGAATCGCAGCGGGATGAGGCAAGGACGGGCGGCGGGTAGGAAGCGGCCGGAATGCGGCCGGAATGACTCCCAGCGGTGAGTGACGACGTCCGCCGGGCTTTCGCCCCCGTCGCGGCCAATTATCTGACCTCCAGCTTCCATGCCGGGTCGCACTGGCTGGACGAGGTCACCGAGCTCGCCCTGCCGAGGCCTCAGGACCAAAGCCAAAACCCAACTTTGGACCGGGTGTTGGACGTGGCAACCGGAACCGGCAACACCGCCCTCGCCCTGGCGCCCCACGTCGCCCATGTCACCGGCCTCGACATCACCCCGGAGATGCTGGCGAAGGCCCGCCAGCAGGCCGTCGAGCGGGGAATCGAAAATGTCGATTGGGTGCTCGGCGATGCGCACGAGCTGCCCTTCGCGGACGCCTCCTTCGACCTCTGGGTGGCCCGGGCGGCGCCCCATCATTTCGAGCGCCTTCACCGTGCCCTGGCCGAGGCGCACCGGGTCCTGAGGCCGGGCGGCCGGCTGGTGATCATCGACGGCTCGGGGCCCAAAGAAGCGCGCGATCACCTGCACCAGGTGGAGCTGACAAGGGACCCCTCCCACCACCTGATGTACACGTTGGAAGAGTGGCTGAGCCTGCTCAAGGAGGCTGATTTCGAGATCGAAACGGCCCGCCTGCGCGAGATGGACCAGGATTTCGAACCCTGGCTGACCAGGATCGGGTTCCCGGCCGCACGGGTGGCGGAGCTGGCCGCGGTCGTGGAAGAGAGCCAGGGAGCCGCCCGGGCCCAGCTCCGGCCGGAGCGGCGGGAGGGCAAGCTCCACCATGCCTACTGGCATGCGCTGATCCGGGCGACCAAGCCGGTCGGGACATCGCCCTGATTCGCGAGCTGGCCGCAGGCGATCTGGTTTTCCTTCACGACCGGGCGGGTCGGGTATACCAATTGACCCTGAAAGCGGGTGGGATCCTCTCGCTCCACAGCGGTACGGTCAGCCACGACGACCTGATTGGCAAGCCCGATGGATCGCTCACGACAACCCATACCGGCAGCCGACTGCTCGCGCTCCGGCCCACCTTCGCCGAGCGGGTCACCGGTCGCCGCCGCCAGGCGCAGCCGATCTACCCGAAGGACATCGCCGCCATCCTCATGTACGCGGACGTGCAGCCGGGAGACCTCGCGCTGGAAGCGGGCTCGGGCACCGGCGCCCTAACGGCGGCGCTGGTTCGGGCAGTCGGGGTGAGCGGCAGGGTAGTCAGCTACGAGATCCGCGAGGACTTCCTCGAGCTCGCTCGGTCGGCGGTCACCGACGCGCTCGGCGGTTTCCCGGCCAACCTCGAAATGAAGCTGGGCGACGTCTACCAGGGAGTGAGTGAGGTCGAGGTCGACCGCGCCCTCCTCGACCTGCCCGAGCCGTGGCAGGCGATCCCCGCTTTCGGGGGGGCGCTGCGGCCCGGTGGCGTGATCTTCGCGCACTGTCCGAACGTGAGCCAGGTGGCCCGCTTCTGCGATGGTCTGCGCGAGCACGGCGGCTTTGGTCTCATCCACACCATGGAGCTCCTCCAGCGGGGCTGGACGATCCGCGGGCGGAGCATGCGGCCCGATCATCGAATGGTCGCCCACACCGGCTTTCTGACTTTTGCCCGCCGGCTGGCGGGCAAGGAGGTCTTCGAGACCGAGTCCTTCTGAAATCTCGAGTTCACCGAGAATCAGGCGTAGGAATTTTTCAATTCTCAGGAGAAAGAAGAGAAGACATTGACAAACCCGATTCACGTCACCGTCACCGGCGCTGCCGGCCAGATCGGCTACTCCCTGCTCCCCCGGATCGCCAGCGGTGCCCTGCTCGGCCCCGAGCAGAGGATCGTGCTCAGGCTGCTCGAGATTGAGCCGGCATTGAAGGCGCTTCAAGGTGTGGCGATGGAGCTCGAGGACTGCGCCTTTCCGCTGCTGAGCGGGATCGAGATGACCTCGAATACCGAGGTGGCTTTCGACGGTGCCTCATGGGCATTGCTGGTCGGCTCGGTGCCGCGCAAACAGGGGATGGAGCGGGGGGACCTGCTCTCCGTCAATGGCGGCATCTTCGGGCCCCAGGGCCGGGCGATCGCCGCCCGAGCGGCAAGCGACGTGCGGGTTCTCGTGGTCGGCAACCCCTGCAACACGAACTGCCTCATCGCTCGCAGCAATGCGCCCGATGTCCCGTCGGACCGCTGGTTCGCCATGACCAGGCTCGACGAGAACCGGGCGCGGACCCAGCTGGCAGCCCGGGCCGGGGTGGCGGTCGATCAGGTCAGCCGGATGACGATCTGGGGCAACCACTCGGCCACTCAGTACCCCGATTACCAGAACGCGCAGATCGGTGGCCGCCCCGCGCCGGATGTCATCGCCGATGAGGCATGGCTGAAGGGCGAATTCATCACAACGGTCCAAAAGCGCGGGGCAGTGATCATCGAGGCCCGGGGCTCCTCGTCGGCCGCCTCCGCCGCCAACGCGGTCATCGACTCGGTCAGGTCCATCAACCGTGGCACCGCGCCGGGCGACTGGACCTCACTGGCCGTGGTCAGCAGGGGCGAGTACGGGACTCCCGAGGGTCTCCAATTCGGCTTCCCGGTCAGCTCTGAGGGGAAGACCTGGAAGGTGGTCGAGGGTCTTAAACACGATGAGTTCGCGCGCGAGAAGATCCGGCTCACGACCGAGGAGCTGGAGCAGGAGCGAGGCCTGGTGAAGGACCTGCTCGGTTCCGGCCGGACCTGATGGCGAACGCCCACTACCGCGTCCCCGAGCCCTACAACGAGCCGGTCCGTGCTTACGCACCCGGCAGCCCCGAACGGCGGTCGGTTCGAGATCGACTGGCGGAATTGACCGACGCGCGGACCGAGATCCCCATGACGATCGGCGGCAAGCGGCGGCTGGGGACCACCACCGGCGCTCTCAAGTCCCCCCATCGGCACGAGCTGACGATCGGCGAGTACGCGGTCGGCTCGAAGCAGGATTTCCAGTCCGCGGTGGACTCCGCCCTCGAGACTCAGCGCGATTGGGCGGCAACACCCTTTCAGGAGCGGGCTGCCGTTCTGCTCCGGGCCGCCGCCCTCCTGAGCGGTCCCTGGCGGGACACCATCAACGCCGCCACGATGCTGGGCCAGAGCAAGACCATTCACCAGGCCGAGATCGACGCCGCCTGCGAGCTGATCGACTTCTGGCGCTACAACGTCCACTTCGCCGATCAGCTGCTCGGCCAGCAACCCCTCAGCGACACCACCGCCTGGAACCGCACCGAGTACCGGCCGCTGGAGGGGTTCGTGTACGCGGTGAGTCCCTTCAACTTCACTTCGATCGGTGGCAACCTGCCCACCGCTCCGGCGCTGATGGGCAACACGGTGGTGTTCAAGCCGGCAACCCAGACCCTCCTGGTCGCCAACCTCCTGATGGAGCTGCTTATCGAGGCCGGCCTGCCGCCCGGCGTGATCAACCTCGTCAGCGGCTCAGCCGGCGAGGTATCCGAAGTCGTGCTCAGCAACCGCGACCTGGCTGGAATTCATTTCACCGGCTCGACCGAGGTCTTTCAGGGCATGTGGAAAATTGTCGGGGCCAGCATCGACCGTTACCGGACGTATCCCCGGCTGGTCGGCGAGACCGGCGGTAAGGACTTCGTGATGGTCCACGAGTCGGCCGACGTCGATGCCCTTCGAGTGGCGCTCATTCGAGGCGCGTTTGAATATCAGGGTCAGAAGTGCTCGGCGGCCTCGCGCGCCTACATCCCGAGGTCGATGTGGGAGGGCCTCCGCGACGATCTGACGGCTGAGGTTGACTCCATCCCCCAGGGCGATCCGGCCGACTTTCGCAATTTCATGGGCGCCGTGATCGACGGTGCGGCCTTCAAGCGGCATTCCGAGGCGATCGAATACGCGCGTGGTTCTGCCGATGCCGAAGTGATCGCCGGTGGCACGGTCGACGAGAGCGTCGGGTGGTTCGTGCGACCCACCATCGTCGAGACCAGTGACCCCGGGTTCAGGCTGATGCAGGAGGAGCTTTTCGGCCCCATCCTCACCGTCCACCCGTATCCGGACGGGGCTTGGGAGGCCACCCTCGACCTCTGTGACAGGACCAGCCCCTACGCGCTGACCGGGGCCGTATTCGCAACCGATCGCGGGGCGATCGCGCAGGCCGGCGAGCGCCTGAGCCATGCGGCCGGCAACTTCTACATCAATGACAAGCCAACCGGGGCAGTCGTCGGCCTCCAGCCTTTCGGCGGTGGCCGAGCCTCGGGGACAAATGACAAGGCGGGCAGCCTGCTGAACCTCCTCCGATGGACCAGCCCCCGCACCATCAAGGAGACCTACGCGCCGGCCAAGTCCTATCGCTACCCGTTCATGGAGGCCGATGGCGATCGCGACTAGCCCGGCGCGCGGCGCGGGTTGGAAGTTGCTGTGACGACGGGCCTGGAGCGCGACTTCTATCCGTTTTCCGCCATCGTCGGCCAGGACCGGATGAAGCTGGCGCTGGCCGCCAACGCGATCAACCCGAGCATCTCTGGCGTCCTGATCCGGGGCGAGCGGGGGACCGGGAAGTCGACTGCGGTGCGGGCGCTGGCGCGCCTGCTGCCCGAGCACCTTGTGGTGGAGGGATGTCATTTCGGGGATGACCCCGACGTGCCGGACCACTACTGCATCGAATGTCGGGACCGAGCCCGTGACGGGCGTCTGCCCGCCGTCAGCCGGCCGATGCGCGTGGTGGAGCTGCCGATCAACGCCTCCGAGGACCGGGTGGTGGGCACCATCGACATTGAGGCCGCACTCAAAGAAGGCGCGAAGAAGTTCGAGCCGGGGGTGCTGGCTGAGGCCAACCGCAACATCCTCTACGTCGACGAGGTCAACCTGCTCGACGACCA
>CAXMLP010000210.1:0-3785 GCA_964194225.1 uncultured bacterium
TCATTCAGCCGTTACAGTCCACTAGAAGATTCCCGGCAGCAGCCTGGAACGGTCCCGGAAGGCGGCGCGATAGAGGCTCGATCGTTCCAGCTGACTTTCTTCGGCCCGGATCCGCGCGACCAGCGCGGCGCCGTTGACCAGGGATAGCCCAAGGGCGCTGACCCACGCCCCGGCCGACATCGGCAGCGCCACGAATTCGATCAGGAGGGCCAGATAGTTGGGATGCCGGAGATAGCGGTAGGGCCCCGTGGTGACCGGGCGAAACTGCTCAGCGACCTGGCCGCGGACATTCCATGAAGGTCCCAGGCTCCTGATGCTCCACCAGCGAAGGCCGGTGGCGCCCGCCAGGAGCGAGAGCCACGCCACCGTCGCCCACGGCTTCTGACGGCGGCGGGCGACGATCACCTCGAGGGGGGGCAGGATGAGCAGCCCCACATGAGCCGCGACGATGACCGCATAGGAACGCGGCGCCGAGGCGGTGCCGGCCTCCACCGCGGTGTTGAGCCGCGAGATAAAGAGCTCGCGCAACCGCTGCGCCGCGACCGCGGCGAGAGTAGCCCCGAACCAGATCGGCACGGAACTTCAGCTCAGGCCCCCGAGCGCCTCCGGTAGAGCACGAACAACCCCCCGACGATGAGGACGAGGATGATGGCGGCGATGATCTTATTCGTGGTTATCGCAGTCGTGATCAGGTAAGTCATTTCCACCGCAGAGCCTAGTCCCTGGAGCCGGGCCGCCGCTGCCCCATCCGGCTCCGAAATCCCGGTTGGCAATTAGCACCGGGAAATCAACGCTGGCGCGTCATCTCTATGCCAGATGAGCCCCAACTCCGGAAAGGATCGTTTCAACCACCGGTGGAGCGGCGCGCTCGCGAGGGCCACGCCGGGCTTCCTGCTGGTCGCCGTCACGATCCTGCTCGTCCTCTGTTTCGCGCTGGTGGACACCAACAGCCACCACTCCCTGGCAGCGCTCCTGAGACCGGATCCGCTGGCCGCCGCCGGCACCCTGGGGCTGGTCGGCGGCGCCGAGGGCGTGACGATCAGCATCGTCATCGTCGTGGTGGTCCTGGGCATCCAGATGACAGCCAACCGCTACTCGCCTCGGATCATCGGCATCTTCACCCGGAACCCCTGGAATGCGCTGGTGCTAAGCGTCTCGCTCGCCTCAATCCTCTACACGTTCCTGATCCGCTCGGAGATAAAGCCGGACTACGTGCCGATGTGGAGTGTCACCGCGGCCGAGGTCCTTGCCCTTGTGAACTTTGGGATCCTGCTGCCCTACGTCGGGTACATCTTCGAGGTGATGCGGGCCGAGACCCTGGTCGCCGGCCTGCGCCGGCGCGCCGGGGCAACCCTCCGGCGAGCCGGCCGGGGCGGGTCACTGCGTCGACGGCGGGAGGAGTTGCTCACCTCCATAGCTCAGATCACCGACATCGCCTTCGGGGCGATTCAACTCGGGGATGTGCCGGTCTGTCTCCTGACGATCGATTCGCTCCGCGACTTCCTGGCCGACGAATACCTCCCGGCCAAGAAGCAGCTCTCCGCGGATTGGTTCCGGGTCGGCCACGCCGAGCTCGGCGGCGCCTCCGACCAGATCGTTGCCGAGGCGAACCGGGGCCGAACCTGGCTCGAATACACCGTCCTGGCTGCCTTCGTGGACGTCGTGGGGCTGACACCCTCCTACCGCCGAGAGGCGGTCCATGCCATCGCGATGGCAACCCGGAGCATCGGGGTGACAGCCATCGAGCAGGGCGACCCGGAGGTCGCCGAGCTCTGCCTCAGGTTTTTCAACACCTACCTGCGAGCCGCCCTCGACCAGAAGGTTCCCAGCTTCGCCAGCGCCACGATGAACGAATACCGGAGGATGGCGATCGAGGCGTTGGAGTGGCGCCCTGACCTGGCCATCGACTCGGCCATCCACCTGATCCACTATGGCCGCAGCTTCGACCGAGCGGGCATGCCCGCCATCCTCGGGGCCGCCGCCGAGGACGTCGCCGACCTCGCCATCGAGGGCGCCTCGCGGGATCGGATGGTGACGCGCCGGCTGGCCCAGATTCTCGTCCACGAGCTCGACGAGATGCTGCCCGGCGGGCGGCCGATCGGTTTGAACGGCGTTTTCAAAGCCGTGGTCAAGCTGGCCCTTTGGGCGATGGAGAACGAGGAGACCGAGCTGGCCACGATCACGGTCAAGGGAATCGCGGCCGCTCCTCCGGAGTTCGTCGAGTCCGCCCTTCATCGGATGGAAACCCTGACCTCCGGTCTTTTCTGGGAAGTCAACGAGCGGGTCATTGCCTTCGATTGGGTTGAGACCTCGCTGCGCGGCCAGATTCCGCGCCTGCGGGGTGCGGTCGCCGCCGCCCGCCGCCGGGCGGGCAGCCGCGAAAGCTACGCGACCGGCGCTCCCCAAGTTCATAGACCGTCGGATTCCGACATCGACCTCGCCCGGCCGCCCACCGTGTCACTCCGAAGAGGCGCGCACCAGCACCTCCCAGACTGAAGGGACCGGTGCCGCTCAGCGGATGGGCGGCAGCGAGGCGAGCAGCCCGGCCAGGGCCAGCACACCAAGCACGGTCACCAGCTCGGGGCGAGTCGACCGGGGGCCGCGCAGACCCAGGCCGGCTGCCAGCAGCGCCGCGCCGACCGCGATCACCTTGGCGCTGAGAGTCAGCCCATAGGCGCTGTAGGCGAGGTCAGAGAGCCGCTCGAGGTGGGCGAAAGCAAGCAGCCCGCCGGTGAGGATGAGAATGCCAGTCGCGAGGGCCGCCAGCGGGGCGAACCGGCGCAGCCAGGATGCTCGCCCATCGCCCTCACCCATCGCCACGAGGGAGGCGATCCCGCCCACCCAGACAGCCATCGCCGCCACGTGGGCGGCCGTGAGCAGGTAGGCGAGCGGCACGGCCGGCCCGCTGCCGATCGAGTGACCACCCAGGCCGTCCACCACGGCCAGGCCACCTCCCAGGGCGGCCACCAGCGCGACGGCTCGCCAGCGGCCTTCCTCTAGAGCGCCGAGCAGACCCCACAATGCCAGCGCGGTGCCCAGGCGGAGGGCGAGCAGACGCCCGAAGCTGGATCCGAGCAGGCTGGCGAGGGAAGGCGAGTCAGGCCCGCCAAGGCTGACCGCCTGCCCCACCAGGGCCAACGGCTCGGAGAGGATAAGCAGCAGCAGGCCGGCCAGGACCAGCGGCCTGAGCCGGGACGCCGGCACCGGCTCCCGGAGCACCAGGAATTGGAAGGCGAGCACGCCAAAGGTCAGCGCGAGGCCGATGAAATGGAGCCAGCGAGCAAGTGCCTGAAGCAGGAGGCCGGGAGGAGAGACGCTGCCGACGTCGTGGGGCACCGGGTCGCCCGGCGGAGGCGGGCCGGGACTGCCGATGCTGAACGTGTAGGAGCCGCGGGAGGGGTGGCTGTCCTGCGCCACGACTCGCCACTGAACGCGGTAGGTGCCCGCCTCGCGCTGATCATCGCTGCTCAGGTCGAGGGCCAGGCTGTTGCCCGCACCGAGGCCGGTCCCCCGACCCGGCGTCCGGAAGGCGACACCACCTCCAGGCCGTGGCCGAAGGGTGCGACCGGCTCGGAGAAGGTGACGCTGACCTGGCGCGGTGCGCCACCATAACGTCGCCGACCGGTGGGCTGAGCGTCACCAATCGGGCGTGCGCAGATGCCTGGCCGGAGAGGAGAAGCGCCGCCGCCAGCCCGGTGGCCAGACCAAGCGAAAGCCGGGCGCTCAGACCGCCGCCGGTTGATCCAATAGGACGGCAGGCCGTTGTGACTCCCCGCCGGTCCGCC
>CAXMLP010000211.1:0-1641 GCA_964194225.1 uncultured bacterium
GAGCCGCGCCCCCTGCTGGCTCGGCTGGCGGAGCTGGGCATTCTGGGCGGGATCGAGGTCGGCAACTGGTTTCCAGAGCTGGCCGGCATGCTTCTTTTTTCCTGCACCGAGCTCAACGATGTCGCCGCCCTCGACGAGCTCGTCGAGACCTGCCAATGACCGAACAGCTCAGTTTCGAGAAAAGTCGGGCCGGCCTGCCCGGGCCTCGCCTCCCAGATGCGGGGGTGGCATCGGCCGACCTGTCGCCCCTGCCCGACGGTTCGCTCCGCAAGTCGCCGCCCGCGCTGCCGCGCCTCAGCGAACCCGAGGTGATGCGTCATTTCAGCCGGCTGGGCGCCATGAACTACTCGATCTCGCAGAACTTCTATCCCCTGGGCAGCTGCACGATGAAATACAACCCCGTCGCGAACGAGGTGGCGGCCGCCCTGCCCGGCTTCGCCTGGCTCCACCCGTATCAGCCCGAATCAACCGTCCAGGGCGCACTGGCCCTGATGTGGGAGCTGGAGCGGGCGCTCTGCGAAATCGTGGGGATGGACCGGATGTCCCTCCAACCGGCCGCCGGCGCCCACGGCGAGTGGGCTGGGCTGCGAATGATCCAGGCCTTCCACGAGGACCGCGGCGAGCTGCGGGACGAGGTGCTGGTCCCCGACAGCGCACACGGCACCAACCCTGCCAGCGCGGCCCTCTGCGGCTTCAAGGTGGTGGAAATCAAATCCGCCCCCGACGGCCGGGTCAGCCTGCCTGATCTCGAGGCCAAGCTGTCCCGCCGGACCGCTGCCCTGATGCTCACCAATCCCAACACGGTCGGTACCTTCGAAAAGGACATCGAAGAGATCGCCCGGAAGGTTCACGCCGTCGGCGCCAAGCTCTACTACGACGGCGCCAATTTGAATGCTCTGATGGGCATCTGCCGGCCCGGCGACATGGGCTTCGACGTTGTCCATCTCAACCTTCACAAGACCTTCACCACCCCGCACGGCGGTGGAGGTCCCGGGGCAGGGCCGGTGGGTGTGCGCAGAGAGCTCGAGCCATTCCTTCCGACGCCCACCGTCGAAAGCTTCGGCGGGGCCTTCCGCCTCGATCAGGACCGACCCAAGTCGATCGGTCGCGTACGCAGCTTCTATGGCAATTTCGGAATGCTGGTGCGCGCCCTGACCTACATCCTTGCCATGGGCGGCGACGGGCTGACCCAGGCCTCCCTCGATGCCGTCCTGGCCGCCAACTACGTTCGCAGTGGGCTGGAGGGGGTCCTCGAGTTTCCCCAGGCTCGCCCCTGTAAGCACGAATTCGTGGCCTCGGCTCGAAGCCTGCCCAACGGGATTCGCGCGCTGGACCTCGCCAAGGGGCTACTCGAGCGTGGCTTCTACGCGCCCACGATCTACTTTCCCCTGATCGTTCCCGAGGCGGTCATGGTGGAGCCGACCGAAACCGAATCCAAGGCCACGCTGGACGCCTTCACGGCGGCGGTTCGCGAGATCGCCCAGCTGGCTCAGGATGATCCCGATGCCCTCCGCAACGAACCGACCAGCCTGCCCGTCGGCCGCCTCGACGAGGTGGCCGCGGCAAGAAGCCCGGTCCTCCGCTGGCGCCCTCCCCCGGGGGACTGACGGTCTTTGCGGCTGGCCCCCCTTAAGGGGGGCC
>CAXMLP010000212.1:0-3768 GCA_964194225.1 uncultured bacterium
CTCATTCAGCCGTTACAGTCCACTAGCAGAGCGACCCTGTGGTCAAGCAAGGCTTTTGACGTTAGCGTTGACCGCAGATGAGCGCCAAGGTCGACCTCGTTTCGGTGCAGAAGGGCAAGGGTGCCATCCACCTGACCGTCCGGGCGGAGCCCGACCGCAAGGTCCGGACCCTCTGCGACCGAACCTTCGAGCCGGGCGAGGTCAGCGTCACCAAGCTGGAGGCGACCTGCCAGGCCTGCGCTCGGCGGAGCGAAAACCCCGCGCTCCTGTCGAATGCCCTCTTCGGCGAGGACATGGGTGCCAAGCTGCTCGAGCTCTCGCTGGCCGGCGCCCATAAGCGGCCCGAGGATCGCCGAGCGGATGAACGCGCCGCGTCGGCCGAACCGCCGCGCCTGACGGTTGTGAAGACCGGTTCGCCAGCGGTTCCGGCGGCGCCACCGCCGGAGCGGGGCAGGCCTGCCCCCGGGGGGCTCGACCTCAGCCGCTTCACGGAGGTTGGACGCGACCTCTACCGGAGCCCGGGCGGAGTCACCCTGCGGCTCGTCCGGAGCCGGAGCGGCGAGTGGGATGTCGCTGACATCGAATGCGACGCGGCGACCCGCGTCGAGCACCTCGGTGACGGCCGTGTCCGGATCCGCGTCGGCGACATCAGGATCGAGTATTCGGGGAGCTTCGAGCGCAAGCTCCGGCTCACCTAGTGGGCTGTTAGGGGACGAGGAGGATTTTGGTGGCCTCGCGCCGATCGAACATCTCATATGCGCGGGCGCCCTCATCGAGGTTCAGGCGGTGGCTCACGATCCGGGCTGGATCCAGCTTTTCCGCGGCGATCAGGTCCAGCAGCTGCCGCATGTAGGCCGGCACATTGCACACGCCGCCCGTATAGGTGAGGTTGTTCCACCAAATCCGGGTGTGCGGAAAGTTGCCCTCCAGCATCTCAGGGACACCGACCACTGAGACTGTCCCTCCCGGCCGGACAGAGTAGATGGCCGTCTCGATCGTCGCAGCCAGGCCGACGCACTCCACGCTGGCGTCGGTTCCGTGGCCGCCCGTCAACGCCTTGACCTGTTTCGCGGCGTTGCCGTCAGCGGCATTGATCGGGGTTGCGCCCAATTGGGCAGCCAGCTTCAGCCTCTCCTCGACCATGTCGATGGCGAAGACCTGGCTCGGTCCGAAAAGTTGGGCTGACATGACGGCCATGAGGCCGACCGGCCCCGCACCGACCACGGCAACGGTGTCTCCGGGTTGGATGCGGGCCCGCTCCGCACCAAAGAAACCCGTTGCGAGGATGTCCCCCACGAAGAGGGCCTGTTCGTCGGAGACGGCGTCCGGAATCGGCTCGAGCGTCTGATTGGCGAGGGGCACGACGCAATATTCGGCCTGACCGCCGCCGAGGTCGCCGAAGTGCTGCCCGTAGCCGAAGACCCCCTTCCTCTCGCACTGCGAGAACCAACCCCGGCGGCAATTGATGCAGTGGCCGCAGTAGGTGAAGAAGCAGGCCACCACCCGGTCGCCGGGTTTGACTCGCTGCACGTGGTCCCCGACATCCTCGACCACACCGACGAACTCATGACCGAGGATCGCTCCCGCCTGGATGGGGATCCGCTCGTGGTAAAGGTGCAGGTCGGAGCCGCAGATGGCGCTCGTCGTCACCTTGACCAGGGCATCCTCCGGGCCTTTGAGGGTGGGCCGTGGAACGTCGTCCAGCCGCACCGTCCGGGCTCCCTGGAAGGTGAGGGCGCGCATCCCGAGATTCTATCTTTACCAATCAGTGGTCGTGGCGTTATAGTGATAAAGTCGTTATCAATTATTCGCTCCTCCAGATATCGGAGACAAAGGAGGTTTCACAACCAAATGGAACAGACACTGTGGGTAGTCGTGATCGCGCTGGCGGTCATCCTCGTCCTTGCGTTCATCGTCCGGATGATCACCAATCGCCGTTCCAAGCCCACGTTCGAAACACGCGAGCTTCCCGGCAGCTACGTCTCTGCGTATGAGACGCGGATGAATGAGCTGCAGGCAATGTTCGTCAGCAACCCCCGTGAGGCTGTCGCCGGGGCCAAGCAGCTGGTCGACGACATGACGACGCGAATGGGTTATCCGACCCGCCTCACCGATCGTGAGCGGCTTACCGACATGGCCTCGGTGGAGCGCAAGCACGCGGATCACTACAAGGTCGGGATGGCGCTCAAGCCGGACTCAACCACTGAGGAGATGAGGCGGGCGCTCCAGTCATATCTCGACCTGGCTCGCGGCCTGCTCGCCCGCGCGACCCCGAGCGAGACTCGCGAGGCTGAGACGAGACCCGAGATCGCCAGCTGATCTGACCACGACAACCGTCCGTATTGAGGCCCGGCCCGCGCCGGGCCTCAATTGTTTTCAACCTAAGGACTCCTGCGCGGGGTTGCAGGCACGCTCCTCATAAGCCCGTAGGCTTGGCAGATGAAGCTCCGCAACAGCGTCGTGCTGATCACCGGCGCCTCGAGCGGCATCGGCCAGGCAACCGCTCGGGCGTTTGCGCGAAAGGGCGCCAGCCTCGCTCTCTGCGCCCGCCGCGTGGACCGGCTCCAGGCGGTCGCGGAACAGTGTCTCGCGGATGGATCGCCGCTGGTGACCACCCAGCGGGCCGATCTGCGCAAGCGGGATGATGCCCGCGCCTTCGTGGCCGTCGCCCTCCGCGACCACGAGCGCATCGATGTGCTGATCAACAACGCTGGGCTCGGCTGGTCCGGGCCATTGGTGGACATGCCCCCGGACAAGGCGGCGGAGCTGGTTGAAACCAACATCCTGGGCCTCCTCTGGGCCACCCAGGCCGCACTCCCGGCCATGATCGCGGCCGGCCGGGGCGTGATCGTGAACATCTCCTCGATCGTGGGCTTCCGGGCCGCTCCCTACTCCGCCGTGTACTCGGCCACGAAACATGCCGTCACCGGCCTCTCTCACGCCCTTCGCGGGGAATTGAGTGGAACGGGCGTAAAGGTCTGCACGGTCTACCCCGCGGTCACGACGAGCGAGTTCTTCACCGTGAGCGGCGGCAGCGCGACGGGCCCCACGTATTCGGCGGAGTGGGTCGCCAACCTGATCGTGCGCACGGCGCGGTTTCCTCGCCGCGATGCGATCGTCTTTCCCTTCCGGCTGGCTGACCTGGCCGAACCTGTGCTCGGCGGCCTCATCGACCACGTTCTCGGCGAAGCTCGCCGGAAGTCAGAGCCAGAGATCGTCAGGTGACCCTCGTGGTGCTGCTCGCCCTGGGCGCAGCGGTGCTCCATGCGACCTGGAACGTGCTCCTCAAGGCTTCGCTCGACCCCCTTCCGGTGACGGCGCGCGCTCTCGCCGCCTCCGCGCTTGTCGTGGCTCCCCTGACCCTGGCCGGTTGGCTGGCGACGGGCCGGCCGGGCCTGCCGCCAGCCGCCTGGGCCGTGATGGCCGCCTCGGCCGCGGCGGAAGTCCTCTACTTCGTCCAACTGAGCCGCGCGTATCGGGCCGGAGAGCTGTCCGAGGTCTACCCCATCGCACGTGGGACCGGCCCGCTGATCGCCATCGCCGGCGGCATCCTCCTCCTTCGGGAAAAGTTGACTCCGGCCGAGGTCGCCGGCGTCGTCGCGCTGGTGGCCGGCATCTGGATCGTCCGCCGGCCGCGGCCCGGGCCGGCCCTCATGCCAGCTCTGCTGACAGGGATCTTCATCGGTGTCTACACCACGCTTGACCGGGTTGGGGTGAGCCTGGGACCGGCCTGGCTCTACGGCGGGTCGCTCTGGATTGCCATGGCGG